>CALGUT010000658.1 GCA_937920335.1 uncultured Opitutales bacterium | reverse complement strand
GTCCTCAACAACACCACCTTTCAGGAAAGCTCAGACACCATCCAAAAGACAAAGCTTGATTACCTTCACGAGATCGACGCAAACCTTGAGGCACGTGTTGCCCACGCGGAAGCCATAGAATCGGCTATCCAAAACTACGAGTTGGCATTCAAAATGCAGATGGAAGTTCCAGATGTTGCCAACATCGACAACGAAAGTGAAGCGACCAAGAAGCTCTATGGCCTGGATGCTCCCTACAAAAACACCCGCGCCTATGGCGCTCAGTGTTTAATGGCGCGTCGTTTGGTTGAGCGCGGGGTACGGTTTGTTGAGCTTACCATCAACCCTGGGAACGGAGACCGTTGGGACCAACACAGTAATCTAATCGACGGACACCAGAAAAATGCCATGGCCGTCGATCAGCCGATTGCAGCACTGATAAAGGATCTCAAGTCACGCGGCCTTCTGGACACCACCCTTTTAGTCTTCAGCGGAGAGTTCGGTCGGACACCGTTTGCTCAAGGCACCAATGGACGGGATCACAATCCCCAAGGATTCAGCATGTGGATGGCTGGCGGCGGGGTCAAAGGTGGCACCATTTACGGAGCCACTGACGAATACGGCTACCGGGTTGTTGAAAACAAACTCACGGTGCACGATATGCATGCCAACATGCTCAACCTCCTCGGCATCGACTTTCACAATTTAACTTACCGATACAGTGGTCGCGATATTCGCCTCACCGATGTCCACGGTGAAATCATCCCCGAAATATTAGCATGACGACCATCAAACCTCACCTTCGAGCCGTAATCTTTATTACGTCTCTAACGCTATTCGGTTTAGCTGCATCGGCAGAAGATTACGACTACGATCAGGATATCGCACCCTTATTGGAACAGCACTGCGTTAAGTGCCACGGATCTGAAAAGCAAAAGAGTAAGTATCGACTAGACAGTTTCGAAGCCTTGATGACACCGGGTAGTAGCGATGAGGACCCCATCGTTCCCCACTATCCCATGCAGAGCCCTTTGATGGAATACCTACTCATGCCCAAGAGTGATGAGTATGCCATGCCCCCAGAAGATGAGGATCCACTTTCTCCTGAAGCCATTTTGAAAATCGCGCACTGGATCTACCAGGGTGCTCCCAGCGCGGCAGCCCAGCGCGCAAGTCTTCCACTTGAAGAACTACTCACTCCTGAACAGCTTGTGGCCGTTGAGAACCTCCGTGACCGCGGAGCTATCATCCACAAACAGGGAGCCAACGAGTCTAGCTTGTTCGCAGATCTCCAACACATTTCAAAACCCTTGACTCAAGATGACCTGAACCAACTGAAACCTTTGGCAGCAGATATCGATGAGCTCCGCTTAACCGGCCAAAGTATCTCAGCTACCGAACTGCAATCCTTGGGAGAGCTTCCCCAACTAACTCATCTCGATCTTCGTTTGAGTGCGGTGGAGGACGATATCATTCCGGTCATCAACACATTTCCATCCCTCCAGCACATCACCCTATTCGGTACCAAGATCACGGATACGGGAATTTCCCAGATGAACGTCCTCTCTGCTGGAGAACTGTTCGTCGGCGAGACTTCAGTCACTACTGCCGGATTAAAAGCCTACAAGGCCCAATACCCCGAGGTCACGGTTTTTGGCACGGTCGATCTCGATGCAGTTCTCAAAATCACTGAGATGGCAAAGAACAATTCGACGACCTTCCATCCGGAACAAGATGGCAGCTCCCCGGTTGAAACCCCTGATCCCATTCGCCAGGTAAGCAGCTCGAATATCCGTCATTCCTTTCTCGTCTGTGGTAAGACCACCGCGATCATCGGAGAGAACAACGAGATCATCTGGGAAACTGACGGTTATGCGCGGGACGGCATGGTCCTTGAAAACGGAAATGTGCTACTTTCGATTCAGGGAGAAGCCCGCGAATACGCAGAAGGCACGCAGGACGTAATCTGGTCCTACAAACTGGATCCTCGCAATAAAGAGCTCGGCACCGCGAATCGCCTTCCAAACGGAAATACCCTGCTTGTCGAACGGGGAGTTTTTCCTCGCCTGCTTGAAGTAAACGCAGCTGGCGAAATCGAAGTCGAAGTCCCGCTCCAGCCAGAAACTGATAACGCCCACATGCAGACGCGCATGGCCCGTAAACTGCCCAACGGCAATTATCTCGTCCCTCATTTACTCGCGTTTAAAGTGAAGGAGTATACGCCATCTGGAGATGTGGTGAACGTATTCGCTACGGACTCGCCAGAGCTCGGCGGTCGTGAAGCAGAGAACTGGCCTTTCACAGCAATTCTTCTTCCTTCTGGAAACACCTTGGTCAACCTGACCCATGGCAACAAGACCGTGGAATTCGCTCCGGATGGCAGCATCGCCTGGTTGGTCGACAACGAAGATGTCGACGACCGCTTCAGTGATCCTTGCGGAGGACAACGACTCCCGAACGGAAATACCATCATCTGCAGCTACGGCCAGAAGGATG
This sequence comes from uncultured Opitutales bacterium, assembly GCA_937920335.1. Taxonomy (GTDB): domain Bacteria; phylum Verrucomicrobiota; class Verrucomicrobiia; order Opitutales; family UBA2995; genus UBA2995. The sequence goes on along the minus strand of CALGUT010000658.1, from coordinate 5,031 downwards.
CTGACAAGGTCAAGATCTTCGAGATCACCCCTGACAAAGAGGTGGTTTGGGAATTTTTTCATCCAACGATTAAAGCCCACGAGGTCCATATCCTCACCACAAATGGGAAACCGGTGAGTCCCGTTCTCAGATAGGGTAAAAAAGACTCTATGCTTTAAGCCTCACCGAGACTGCCCCACCACCCTCCGATTCAATACGGTAATGTTAATGTATTCCTCCCGCACCGATTCCTTGTCTTGATTAGTCGAGGTTCGTTGCTTTGTATCTTTCAGATCATTACCAATAAAGACCCCAAACTTATGTTCAGACTCATTCTTCTACTCACGTCCGTCCTCATACTTACCGGTTGCGGCGGCGGAAACAACTCAGCAGATGGCGGAAAAGCCAGTTACGCCTTCGTAACGAATGGCGTCGATCCATTTTGGACACTCGCCGAGAGTGGTGTTAAAGCCGCAGCGGCAGACCTGCAGGTGAAGGCGGACGTTCTTATGCCAGCCGCAGGCGCCGTAGAGCAAAAGAGCATGCTCGAGGACCTAATGACCCGCGGTACGACGGGTATCGCAGTCAGCCCTATCGATGCGGCCAATCAAACTGACTTCCTCAATCAGGTTGCAGAACAAACCATTTTGATCACCCAGGACTCAGATGCCCCCGACTCTAGCCGTCGCGTTTACATCGGAATGGATAACTACGATGCCGGCAGAGAATGCGGTGCACTCGTTAAAGAAGCGTTACCAGAGGGTGGCACGGTGATGATTCTTGTCGGACGAATGGAGCAAGACAACGCCCGCCGCAGACGCCAGGGAGTGATTGATGAGTTGATGGATCGTTCTCACGACAATACCCGTTTTGATCCTCCGGGAGCGGTTATCAAAGGCGAAAAGTATACGATTTTGGGAACACTAACCGATCAATTCGATCGGGCAAAAGCCAAAGCCAATGCCGAAGACACCCTCGCTCGCAATCCTGATATCGGAGCTATGGTTGGCCTTTTTGCTTACAATCCTCCTCTTATCCTGGAGGCATTGGAACAAGCTGGTAAGCTCAAGGAGGTTAAAGTGATCGGCTTCGACGAAGCTGAAAGGACCCTCCAGGGAATTATAGATGGAGACGTACAGGGAACCGTCGTGCAAAACCCTTACATGTATGGTTATAAATCGATTGAGGTATTAAACGCCTTACATAATGGAACCGACACCGGAGCTGACGCAGACGGTTTTATCAATATCAGCGCCCGGCAAATCAAGAAAGACAATGTCGAGGAGTTTTGGGCAGACCTCAAAAAGAAGCTTGGCAAGTAAGTGAGTTCAGACTCCCCAAAGACACTCCTGGAAGTTCGAGGCATCGGTAAGAGTTTCCCGGGTGTTCGGGCTCTCAACGGTGTCAACTTACATCTAGTGGGCGGCGAAGTGCTGGCCCTCTTGGGAGAAAACGGAGCTGGCAAGAGCACGCTGATGAAGATTCTGGCTGGCGTGCAACCGGCGGATGAGGGGCAGATCCTTATGGATGGCGAGGTCATTGAGATTGGCGGCGTTCAGGATGCACTGGACTATGGAATCGCACTGATTCACCAAGAACTTAATATGGCGACGAACCTGAGCGTTGGAGCTAATATTTTTCTCGGTCGCGAACCGACCAAACGAGGCCTGATTGATGAGGCAACCATCTACAAAAATTCCAAGGGTTTCCTCAAAATGGTCGGATTGAATGTCGATCCCAACACCATCGTGGGTGACCTCACCATAGGCCGTCAGCAGCTCGTTGAAATTGCCAAGGCATTATCCGTAGACGCGCGGGTTCTAATCATGGACGAACCGACTTCCAGTTTATCGCAAAAAGAAGCCGAGACCCTTTTCACTGTGATCAAGGATTTGCGCAAACGAGGAGTAAGTGTCATTTATATTTCTCACCGACTGGGAGAAGCCAAGGAACTTGCCGATCGAGTCAGCGTCTTGCGCGACGGCGAAAATGCAGGCGATCTACCCAGGGCGGATATCAACCACGACAAGATGGTGAAACTCATGGTCGGTCGTGACATTTCTCAATTCTATGCCAGAACCATTCACAAACCTGGCGAAGTTGCATTGGAAGTTAAAAACCTCCGCACACCGGCACATCCGACTCACGAGCTAAGCTTTAAGCTGCACGCAGGAGAGATCGTTGGCATGGCTGGGTTGGTGGGTGCTGGCCGCACCGAATTACTGGCGACTCTCTTTGGAGTCACGCCAAACCTCGGAGGAAAGGTCTGGATAGCAGGCACCAGCATCGACGCTCAATCTCCGCAGGAAGCGATCAACGCCGGCATAGCCCTCGTTCCGGAAGATCGAAAACAGCAAGGTTTGATTTTGGACATGACCGTTCGGGAGAACATGGGACTAGCCAGCCTGAAGCGGGAAAGCCCCAATGGTATTTTTATGAACGAAGCGCGCGAGGCGGAAATCACCGCGCTCATGATCAAACAGATGCGCGTAAAAACACCTAACGACCGACAGGTGATTCGGTATTTGTCAGGCGGTAATCAGCAAAAGGTCGTCATTGGAAAGTGGCTGGCGATGGAACCCAAAGTTCTCCTCCTTGATGAACCCACACGCGGAATCGACGTAGGCGCGAAACAGGAGATCTACGGACTCATGGAAGACCTCGCAAAACGCGGTGTCGCGATTCTTTTCGTATCCAGTGAGCTGGAAGAAGTGATGGGGATGTCCGACCGAACACTCGTCATGCACGAGGGACGTATCACCGGTGAACTTCCACGAGACCAACTAAGTGAGGAAGCCATTATGCAACTCGCAACCGGAAACACAGAAGCCGCCTAAGTCGCCAAACTCTTTTAAATCATGAAACAATTTATCTCAAAGTTCATCGGTTCGCAGAGCGAAGGAGCGAAGCGCATCCTCGGTATCTTCGTTCTGCTCATGGTGGTGTATATCGTAACCGCCATCATCAATCCCAATTTCGTAGGAGCCTATAATCAAGAAAACCTGATTCGCCGTACTTCGTTGTTCGGAATCCTCGGAATCGGCGTGGCACTGGTCATCATCACCGGAGGAATCGACCTGTCACTCGGATCGGTCGTATGCCTCGTGGGTGTCGGTGTCCCCTGGCTCATCACGGACCAAGGTTGGGCCCCTTGGATCGTCCTCATCATGGCGATCGTCCTACCTATGCTGATTGGCCTCAGCCATGGCTTGCTCATTACCAAGCTTCGGCTCCAACCGTTCATTGTAACCTTATGCGGACTGCTTATATATCGAGGAGTCACTCGAGGGTTTACCGGAGACCAGACCGCCGGATTCGGAAATGAACTCAAAGGGCTTCGCTGGATCGCCACCGGAGAGATTCCGCTATTTCCGGGATTCGGAATTCCCTTCCCAGCCATCATCTTGATCGTGATCGCAGTCGCCGTTGGGATTTTTCTCAACCGCACCATTTACGGCCGCTATCTACTCGCTTTGGGAAACAACGAGGAAGCTGCCAAGTTCAGCGGAATCAACACCGATCGCATGATCACCCTGGCCTATGTCATCTGCTCCGGCCTCGCGGGACTGGCAGGACTGCTGTTTGTCTTGGATTTGAATTTAGCCCAACCCGTCGACTTCGGAAACTTTTATGAGCTCTACGCGATTGCGGCCGCCGTACTCGGTGGCTGTAGCTTGCGCGGGGGCTCCGGGACGATTCTGGGTGTCATCATCGGAACGGCACTCCTACGCGTTTTGAGAAACATGATGAACATGGCCTTCCTGGGATTTCAAAGGGCCGAATTCGCCGTTATCGGTGCCGTGATACTCGGCGGCGTCATCGTTGACGAATTGGCCAAACGCGCCGTGGCCAAGAAGCGAGCAGCGCAGAAACAGAAGTAGCATATCAGTCCAAGAGCTTGTCCGGAATCAGTAATCTTTCCCGTTTAGACTTCTCATAACTGAGGTCTGCCACTTCGCTAACGAAGCCTCCATGCGCTTCACCCGTTCTACCTGAGTTGAAGACACGTCCTGAGCTTCTTCGGGATCGGCTTGAAGCTCGTAGAGTTCGAAACGTTCCTGATCTTCCTCACTAATTCGGTGTAGCTTCCAGGGATACTCGAGCCAGGCGGCGTGACCAGGGAACTCGTCCTCGGGGAATTGCTGCTTAATTTCCCCAGCATCCAGATCAAGACGACCTTCTGGATCGAATTCGTGCCCAGCTTCCTGCGCCTCCATCAAGGCAATCATCATACGATCGGCGTAGGTCAAACGCCCCGGATACGGGTAGCGCCAGAAACCGATTCCCGACTCCCGGGATTCCATCTTTCCATCCAACACATCAACCAGACTGATGCCATCGAGCGGATACTGGTTCTCGACCTTCGCTCCGGTAAGCTCGACCAACGTGGGGTAGATATCGGAACTGAAACTAACCACGTCGGTGATTCTTCCTTGGGGAATGCTTGCAGGCCACTCTATCATCGCGGGCACACGCAACCCTCCTTCGTAAATGGACCCTTTCTTTTCCCGGCCACCGGACGTCTGCTCGTTGAGACCTCCATTGTCACTGGTGTACCAGAGCAATGTATTATCCGCAATCCCGAGGGTTCGAAGTTCATTGCGTAGTTTTCCAAACGCACGATCCATAGCTGTAATTTCACGATAGTATTCAGCCATGGGTTTCCCTTCATAGAGCTGCTTGTCTCCCTCCAAGGCATCGAAGGGACTATGGGGAGATCCAAACCAGATAATACTTAAGAATGGTTGCTCCTGTTTTACCTGATCCCGAATAAAGTTCAGGGCAGCATCCACTGCGATCATGGAGCTTTCGCCCTCCATCTGCTCAGCAATTCCGTTACGACTCATCACCGGATTCAGATCATAAAAGTTCGGTGTCGAGAGCCAGACATCAAAACCGCTATTCGTTGGATTTACCGGACTGGTCGGTTGACAGGATCCAACGTGCCATTTGCCAAAATGCCCTGTTGCGTAACCCACCGTTTTTAGCGCCTCGGCGATCGTTGTTTCCTGAGGTCGCATGGACAACCCATGATTGAGCACGTTTACCCGA
>CALGUT010000657.1 GCA_937920335.1 uncultured Opitutales bacterium | reverse complement strand
CATTCCGACGATACAGATGCTGAGTCTGTCACCTCGCCGAGCCTTGAATACAGGACCGTATTTTTCAGCCAGTTCTAACACAAGGCGGCGGTTCAATACCTCTTGATCGTAGAGGCGAATCAAACGACCGGGAGGAAGCCGATGCTTGGAGACTAGTTGTTTTCGGTGTCTCAGGTAGATGGATAGAACGATCCAGAGGCCTTGAAGTTTTAGACGTAGGGCTTTCATTGTCAGTGGGTAACTGAACGCTTCAAAGGGGTAAGTTCAATAGTGAATGAGTCGGCGGGATGATAGTGAAACCGACCGCGAACCGGAGGACCATTTCCCACTGGAGTGACCGTGTAGGTTTCAGCTAAAGTCTCGACGACTAATGCGCCTATGTAGAGCGATACTGCTGAAAATGGACAGCGGTGATGACCCAGGCCGAAAGGTGCGTATTCATCTTGAGATTACGTGTTGTCGAGAAAACGTTGGGTGCGAAACTCGAAGGGGTCTTCAAAGCTGTCAGCTGACTTGTGGGATTCCCAAAGAGCGAGCCAGACAAACGATCCTTTAGGAACCAGGTAGTTTTCAAAAATCAGATCTTCCTGCACAATTCGAAGCAGGCTTTCGATCTGATTGAGACGGAGGACTTCCATGATAAATGCTTTAGCTGGAGCAACTGCATGAATGGTGGTCGCTTGGTTATCTGCTGTTACTTGATCCATGATGGCTGGGTTCTCTGCTGCGTAGTAGAAAGCCCAGCGCAGGAGACCATTGATGTCACCCTTACCTGAGATGACCATGACGATGATATTTCCCAGGAGTGTCTGGTCGACCTCGTCATGCTCGGCCAGCTTATAGAGAATACTATCTTTGAAATAGGGGTCGTTGAGAGCATTTTCGCTGGCTCTATAATCGAGGAGGTAGGCTTTTATGCTATTGAATCCGGTTATTCGCCGGTCTTCGGAGTAGGCCATCCACTTGCTGCCACCGAATGCCTTGTAGAGATCGATTAGTTTGTCGTAGTGCTCGGTGCCCTTAACGGCTCCAAAGAAAATTCGAATGAGGATCGATGTGCTGATCTCGTTGAGCGTCTCGATCAACGATTTGGGAGAAGGTTTTGAAGCGGATGCAGTTACGTAGTCATTCAGCGCGTCACTAATAATCGAGCGTTGGTAGGCACGATCTTTTTCTATGGCAGCTTCATCAATGTTGCTCGACAGAACTGAGCGGTAGTGTTTGTGCACCTGACCTTCCATACTGCGAAGATGACCGATCGGGAACAGGGTTGTGAGGTCTAGTGATTCGGGGATGACGCGAGATGCATGCTCTCTCAAGAACTTCCGGCAGAGGGGTAACCCGGAAATACAAATCGTGAGGATTGAACCGGTCCGGAGTTTTATGATGGGTCCTTGTGTGCGAAACGCTTCGAAGAGAAACCGTTGGTTTTTCTTATGCTCACTAAAGAGATTTCTCAGACGGCCCGGAGGCAGTTTTTGCTTTCTGAATCCGAGCAGAAATGACCTTCCATATACCTGAATGCAGTCTTTTACCGTATAGGCTTTATTGATCAAGTCAGAGAGCATGTATCACGGGGGTGGAATGGCGAGACGAGGCTCGTTGGTCGAGATTGGGTTTAGGTGATGGATGTTAAGACGAAGGTGGGTATAATCGAGACTAATACTGTATCCTCGGCAATTTGTAGTCTGGGAAAGATGAATATTCTAATGGCACTTAAGAAGCTGGACCTTGTTCTCGTTGTTTGTCTAAGCTTGAATCATGACAGACCCCGTAATTACCCCTGAAAAGCTCTCTAATAAAACCCCTATGATGTCCCGCCGTTCGTTTCTTGCGGGATCCGCTGTAGTGGCGCCCATGATACTTTCGAGTGGAGTGTTGGGTGCAAATGGCCGGCCGGGTGCAAATGAACGCATCGTGACCGGGCATATTGGTGTGGGTGGAAAGGGGAGTAGCCACTTAAAGAGTATCGGAGAACATGCCGGCGCCTTGTGCGATGTGGATACCAATCAGCTCGAAAAGGCTGCTGGGTTACTGGGAAGGAACGTACCTCTTTATGCTGATTACCGTGAGTTGTTAGATCGGAAAGATATCGATGCCATCGTAATCGCTTCGCCGGATCACTGGCATTCCTTGATGATGATACATGCCTGTGAAGCAGGCAAAGATGTCTACGTTGAAAAGCCTGCCTGCAAGTATATCGAAGAGGGGCGAGCGATGGTTCGTACTGTCAAACGCACGAAACGAGTAGTACAGGTCGGTTCCCAAGGTCGGTGTCACCCCGGAGCGGCAGCGTTGAAAGCATTTCTTAAGAGTGGAGCCATCGGTAAGGTCAATCGCGTCGAATGTTGGCATAACGATAATCCTATCGGCGGTGACCCGTTAAAGGCGGCAAAACCACCGTCAACTTTGGACTGGGATATGTGGTTGGGGCCCGCCGCGATGCGTGCCTACAATCCGGACTACTGTCATAGAAACTTCCGATGGATGATTGATCTGGGTGGCGGGCAGATTCGTGATCGTGGGGCGCATGTGTTTAACCTGATTTCCTGGATCCTTGAGCTTGACCGAACCGGACCTTCAACGGTTGAGGCATCGGGTCAGGTGCCAAGCAGCGGACTGTGGAATTGTCCGACGAATTTTGAAGTGACTTATCGTTTCGAAAAACCAGACCTGACGATCCGCTGGGCTCAGCCGGGAGAACGAGCGGGTGACTTTGAATTTGGGGCTGTTTATCACGGTACAAAAGGGAAGACCATCGTGAGAGGGGGTGACGGGCGCGTTTTTCTGGATGATCAGGTGATCGAGTACGCCACGGCGAATGAGATGCCTTATGAATTGGATAAGGGTGTAAGGGCCCACGATATCAATTTGGAAAACTGGTTCAGTTGTATCAAGAGCCGTAAAACACCTATCATGGATATCGAGTCCGGGCATCGGGTAGCGAGTATGTGTATACTTGCGAACCTGGCCTATCGTATGGAGCGTCCTCTGGAATGGAACGCCCGGCGGGAACGTTTTGCAGACGATGATGCTGCAAACTTGCTTTTGGGTAATCCCGGCCGAGGACAGTGGCGTATTTAGGAATTACTTCGTCTGCCAACGATCTTTCTTTTCCAGTATAGATACGGTTCCATCTCCTTGAAGCCATGATTCTGCTGCGTCGTAATTTTTTAGATACGCATCCCAGAAAGCGGTGCTGAGGGCGAGGATAGCTTTGTGGTGATTCGGGTTGCGCTTGAGCTTGTCACCAGGCAATGCCCGATCAGAGAAGGCGCTGTGTTCTGCTTCAAAGAGAACGACTTCGTATTTATCATCTTCGGGGAGTGCAGGGAAGACCGCCAATCGGGATTTCAGATCAGCGTTTCCGATAACTGACAGGTCTTCCGTGCCAGTCATGAGTAGCCAGGGAATGTTGACATCCTTGAAGGCCCGTTTGGCGTTTCTGCCTCGCGGGGTGCTTGGGCTCATGGCAACGGCGGCTTTGATCCGGTCGTCGCGAAAATTCATCAGACTTCCCAATCCACTTTGACCACTGACCGCTTGGGTCGTCACGGCGCCGAATGAGTGGCCGGACATGCCTATATGGTCCATATTGATTTTTGAGAATAACGTATGATCGTCTTGCTGGTTCCATGATTCAAGGTGATCGATGACCACCGATACGTCTTTGAAACGTAGTCGGGCATTTTTCATACTGGCGGCGCTTTTCATCGCTTTCATGCGTTCTCGGGGTGGGGTATCCTTCCAGACCGATTCGTCACTTCCTATATGCTGTATGAAAACGACGATATAACCTCGTGCCGCCCAATGATGACCCAGATAAGGATTGTTGTTTCTAGAACCTCCGAGGCCATGACTGAAAAGGATGCCCGGCGCGGAATTTTCTGAATCAGGGAGGTAGATCTTTATGGGGATTTCTCTCAGTATCTTCGATGGTGAGAGAGAGGGTTTCGATCGTTTGGGCTTTGTCGATGGTTAAGGGATCGTAGGGTAGTTCCTTGGCGTAAAGGAGGGTTCCGATAAGGAGGGTGAGTGAAATGAGTAGTCTCGGCATGTTAGTTGTAATAACTTCCGGATACCGAGGAAAGTTTCAGGGTTTTTGGGAGGAATGGGGTATCTGGGGCTGTGGGCATCGATAACGATTAGGATAGCGATAACGATAACGATTGGCGGGTAGTATTGCAGGTATCCTGATCTTAATCTTGATCGAAAAAAAGACGGGTTAAGAGTTAGGTTAAGTCGAAGGGGGGGGGAAGAGTAGATCGAGGAGGCGCTAGAGTTCCACCCAGCGGGACCAGGTGTTTTGGGGGCCGCGGAGGTCTCTGAGTTTTCCAGGAGAAGTGGTGCAGGCTTTGGTGATCGGACCGAATAGGAAGATGGAGCCCAGAAGAATCTCGTTTTCTGGGATTCCGAGGCGCTTCATGGTCTCAGGTTTTCGGAGACTGCCGCCACTGGACCAGTAGGTTTGGATCTCGCGAGCGGTGGCCGCGATCAGGAGGTTTTGAATGGCGGAAGATGCCGCTGCGATATGCTCCATATTTTCCAAGGTGGGTTCATAGAGGTGATCGTTTGCGGAGGTTTTTGGGTTGGGAAGCCAGGTGAACTGAATCAGGTTGGTTGCCGACATCAGCATGGCTGGTATCTTGGTCGTATCGCCCGCGTCCAGCAGCGTTTGCCGCAGGTTTCTGCAGCTCTTAGAATCGAGCACATAAGAGCGCCAGGGAACTTTGGAGTTGAGGTCGCCCTGCTGGCAGTGAGTTTTGGCGGCTGGTCTGTGAAACGGCGCCCAACTGGCCGCTTCCAACAATTCCTCAACCACCACTTTTGCGAGTACGAACGGATACTGCTTTTCCGAAAGAACCTTGAGGGTTTTTCGGTTTCGTATGACTTGATCGACGAGTTTTACGGATTCAGGGGAACTCATGGGATTTAGACGTTACGGTTTGGGGACTTCGACTTCATTACCTGATTGTTTCCAACCATTGAAACCACCTTCTAAATGATAGACTTTTTCTACGCCCAATTCTTGAAGCGCTTCCAGAGATCGACGGCTTCTTCCGCCGGGGCTACCGGCCGCACAATGAACCATATAGGTCTTGGAAGGATCTAGCTTGGCGACTTGTTTTGCGAAATCGGGATCGGCAATGTTGATATTGATAGATCCAGGGATTCGGCCCATGGCGACCTCCTGAGGGGTTCTCACGTCCAGAACGACGATTGATTGCTCATCCAACTTTTCGGCGGCTGCGGCACCTTCCACATCGACGACCTCCATGTCTTTGGCCGAAAGCGTGAATATATAAGTAAGAGAAAGAAGAAAGATGAGGCTGGGCGTTTTTAGTTTCATGGCACTAATCAGTAGGAGATCGTGAGGTTCGGGCAAGTTTATCTGTGTCGCAACCAATTCTAAAACCTTGAGCAGTTGACGGCGGCTTCGGGCTCAGTTGAAGTCGATCACTCGAGAACGGGTGTGTATGGCTGCTAAAACCGATATACTATTTGAGGATCTTAGTGAAAGCCATCCGAGCCTGGATACGATTGTGGATTGGCTGCACGGCGAGTGGGGTGTGGTAACTGGGAACTCCAAGGATGAGATTCGATTCCAGTTGCATGAGCCTTGTGATACGCCACCGTCCCAGGTTGCGATGAAGTTAGACAAGCCGGTTGGCTTTGTCTGGATCAACCGATTTAAGCTACCAGATCAGCGCAGTCCTCAGATTTGGATCAACGGATTATTCGTGACTGAAGATTGCAGGCGCAAAGGTATTGCCTCTTCGTTGATCGAACGGGCTGAGCGCTTGGTGAAACCTTATGAGCGAATGATTTTTGCCTACACAGAAATTCCGGAGTTTTATTTTCGTCTTGGATGGTCGCTCTACAAGGCTAAGGATAAGAACGGTAGCTCAACTGTCATGAAAGAGCTTAAATGAAGTAATCCTCAATCAAGATGCAGCACGTATGAAACTCGGAGCCTTTTCAATCAGTCTGGCCGTCAAAGATCTAACTCTGTCAAAGGAGTTTTATGAAAAATTGGGATTCAAAGAGTTTGCAGGGGATGCCTCGCAACATTGGCTGATTCTCAAAAACGGAGATCACCTGATCGGTCTCTTTCAGGATATCATTGAGAAGAACACCCTCACGTTTAATCCTCGTTGGAATCAGGATGCTGCATTGGTAGAGGACGCCCCGGACGTGCGAGAGATACAGGCGCGGTTAAAAGAACAGGGAGTTGAGTTCGTTGCCGTAGCGGATGAATCGACGAGCGGGCCTGCTAACTTTATTGTTATGGACCCTGATGGAAATCCGATCCTGGTAGATCAGCACGTCTAGGCTGCTGGCGCATCTTCGAGTGGTAGCCACCCGTGGATGAGTTTGAATGACTCTCGGTCGAAACTGAAATAGTTACCGCCTCCACTTCCGGGTTGATCCATGCTACGGTCGATCGCTACGCCGCTTAGATGGCACAACAAGAGCGTCCCGACTCCACCGTGGGACACGATGGCAATATTACCCTCTGTAGAGTCTGCGTTTGTTAGGGTTTTAATAGCGTTTACGATTCTTGTTTGAGCGTCGATGGCTCGTTCCCATCCAGCGATGGATTCCTCGGGGTTATTGAAGAAGCGCGCAGCCATGGCTTCAAAGGCATCCTTTTTGAGAAAACCGGTGGATGATCGATCATTCTCTCCAAGGGCTTCGATCTGAGTGAAGGAAAGCGATAACTGATCGGCGATAATCGCGGCGCCGTCGATCGCCTTTTGTTCGGTGCTACAAAAGATGCTGGTTACCGATCGTATCCATGGTTTAGTGACAAACTGATCCATGCGCTTAG
>CALGUT010000656.1 GCA_937920335.1 uncultured Opitutales bacterium | reverse complement strand
ACGGGAGAGTCGGTAACGATGCTCGGTATCGGCGGTCAGCACTTTCGGTGGCTGCCGGATGATCAGCTGGAGCAGGCTGTAGAAATCGCAATAGGGGGTGGTGTTCGGTTTTTTGACACTGCGAATGCCTATGGAAAGGATCAGCTGAGTGAAAGGCTCTATGGGAAGTACCTAACTCCGAAATACCGCGATGAGATTTTCTTGATGACGAAGACCAGTACCAAAGATGCGAAGGTGGCCCAAGAACATTTAGAGTTATCTCTAAAGAATATGAAGACCGATGTGCTAGACCTGTGGCAGGTACACAATGTTACCAGTGTTGAAGATGCTCACCGGCGCTGGAAAGACGGGATTGTTGACGTGTTTATTAAAGCTCAGCAAGAGGGTAAAGTGAGGATGATCGGTTTTACCGGGCATCATGACTACCGCGCTCATCTGGAGATGCTGAAGCTCTTTAAGGAACGAGGTGTGAAACTACAGACGGTGCAGATGCCGATCAATGTGGTTGATTCCAGTTATGATAGCTTTATCCGCGAAGTCATTCCAGTCGCTCAGAAGATGGGCGTCGGTTTACTGGGTATGAAATCCATGTGCGGTGGAAGATTGTTCGGCGGTTTTGGTGAAGGCTGGGGAGAGCACGGCAAGGTTGCGGCTGAGCCCATCGTTCCAGATCTTCTCCGATTTAGAGATGCTACCGATTATGTGTGGTCATTGCCGATTTCGACCCGTATCGCCGGATTCGATAACGTGGACCAACTTCAACAACATATCGATGCGGCAAAGCACCTACGCAAGCTTACCCCTGAACAGCAGGAAAGTATTCTAACGACAGCTGCCCAGCGCTCGGGACCGGTTATGGAGTTTTATAAGAAAGATACCTTGGCCTAGTTTTTATACTGCAGGACTTTGACCGGCCAATGCGGCATTCGCCCGAACCATGGCTTCGTTATTCATAGCTGATACACAGGCCGCGATGTTCTTATTCTTAAGCGCCCATAGATAGGCTTTTTCCGCAACATGCATATCGCCAGGTATAAGTTTATGCATTTGCTCTACCAAACCAGGTAACGGTTCGACCTTGCCTCCTCTGTCAGGAAATGGTGCTCGTGCAACTTTCATAGCTATGATGCCCAAGTCTTTTTTCTTGGCATATTCTAAAGCCGGTTCGACCCAGTGTTTGTTAGAAATATTGTAGGCAACCATCGCGATGGTGTAGTGCTCGGAATCCGCTGCAGAGCGCGTGATAAAAGCTGGGTCGTTGTGTGCGGAAGTTCCGAGGAATCGAATTTTTCCTTGGCGTTTGAGGGTATCTGCTGCCTCGAGTAGCTCATTTGACATCAGGTGCTTCGGGTGGGTAGCTCCATGCGCTGCAAAGAGGAAGTCCACATAGTCCGTTCCAAGTCTTGTGAGACTGCCTTCAAGTTCTTCGATGAGAGCCTTGACCATGCCTTTTCGGTCTTCCGATGGGACCTTGTCGCCATGCCAGTCTTCCAGAACGTCGTCTCGAATAAGTTTCTCAGCTTCGGTAATTTGCCAATCGCCATAGTTGCAGAGGTAATACTCTTCAAATACGCCCCGGTCTTTTAAGCGGGCGCCGACCTCGGCACGCACGCGGCCTTGCTCCCGAGCGTTAAGTGAATCGTGCACTTTTGCGTAAACATCGCCGCGACCTTTTTTAAGCCACATGCTGGTCTTGGTTGTAATAAAAACGCGCTCCCGTTTGGAGGGTGTATTTATGACGTTTGCGATTCCTCGTTCACTATCACCCTTATTGTAGTTGGTTGCGGTATCAATGTAGTTGATGCCCAGATCAATTCCCGTTTCTAAAAACTTCCACTGTTCCGGATCGTTTTTGACCGTCAATCCGCCAAATACGATTTCCGAAACCATGATGTTTGATCGGCCCAAGCGACGATAAGCCATTCCCGATTGCCGGTTGCGCCATTCAATATTAGGGCCCAGTTCTGTGGACTGAGCGTAGGCCTTGGTCAGCCCGCTTGTGGCAGCAGTCGCTGCGGTGGCGCTAGTAGCGGCGAGGAAGGTACGTCGGTTGATGGTATGATCAGGCATTTTTTAAAATTATTTGAGGTGATAATCGGATTAAATCGGAATTCGCATGAGTGATAGAGCGAAACAATCTCTAATAAAACGATGGTCAGGAGCTATCGCAACTCAAAACACCACGATGCCTATGCAAGTGTGTGGTATCCTTTTAACGCTCGTTGATATTTATTCCGACTTGGTCAGCGTTCGCTCATTTCCTATTTTTGCGGCAGACACATTCAAGTCTTCGGCGCC
>CALGUT010000655.1 GCA_937920335.1 uncultured Opitutales bacterium | reverse complement strand
GGTCGCAATGAGGTCGTTCAATTTCTACTTGGAAGTGCGCTGCTTCGGTTCGATCGATATCATATTGATGGATTACGGGTCGATGCGGTTGCCTCGATGCTTTACCTCGATTACTCCCGCGAAGAAGGAGAGTGGGTTCCCAATGAACATGGGGGTCGGGAGAATATCGAAGCGATCCATTTCATTAGAAAAGTTAATTCAGTGGTTCACAGTGAGTTTCCAGGGGCGTTGATGATCGCAGAAGAATCGACTTCTTTTGGTGGAGTCACCAAAGCGCCAGAAGAAGGTGGTTTGGGTTTCGACTTCAAATGGAATATGGGGTGGATGCACGATACCCTGCTTTATTTTAGTAAAGACGCTTTGTTCCGAAAGTGGCACCACGACAACCTGACGTTTGGGATGCTCTACCAATTCTCGGAAAATTTTGTCTCAGTGTTTTCGCACGACGAAGTCGTTCATGGTAAAGGCTCCATGATCACTAAGATGGCGGGAGCCTCGATAACAGAGAAATCCCAAAATTTGCGCTCTCTCTATGGTTATATGTGGGGATATCCAGGAAAGAAGTGTTTGTTTATGGGGACTGAATTTGGTCAGTCCTCGGAATGGCGCTACGATGGAAGTCTCGACTGGCATCTTTGCGAGTATCAGGATCATGAGGGTATCCGTCTTATGATTCGGGATATCAATAAGCTCTACATTGAAAACAAAGCCTTTTGGGAAAAGGACAATAATTCCGAAGGTTTCCAGTGGATAAACTGCAGTGATTCAGAAAGCGGAGTATTATCATTCGTTCGTTACGGGCACAACAAGGCCGATACGATTGTTGTTGTTTGTCATTTTACACCTGTCACCCGCTCAAACTATCGAATAGGTCTTCCTTGCGCGGGTAAGTGGAAAGAGATTCTCAACACGAACGCCTTGGATTACGGAGGAACTGGGGTGGGAAACTTGGGAGAAATTAGCTCTCAGAATATCGCTTATGATGACCAGCCTTTCTCAGCTGAGATGACGCTTCCGGGACTTTCCACTACTTGGTTTAAGTGGAACGGATAGGGGGATACGCTTAGAACATAGTTATTCGCCACTCGCGATGGAATAGGACTGCTAGCTCATGAAGTGCTCTCTGAGCTAATCAGTGCCTCAAATTCGGACATAAATGCGTTGAACACCTGGGGGTCGGAGGCCAAGTCAGTTGTCAGCCGGATCTTTAGAAAATTTCCGTCGTAGGCGGTGAGCATGAGATAGGACGATTTTTCGTCGTGCCCGTCGTCATATTTGTAGCTGAAGTAGAGGAATGGTTGGTCGCCCACTCGAATCCAATCGTCTGTGATGACTTCCTTAATACGGTAGTAACCGCTCTCTTCTATGGCCGCGATTTGCTGTTTCGCTTCCTCGTATTGAAGATGGACGTCATCTGAGTTGATTCCATCTCTAATTATTCTGCGACCTCCATCGAAAACGCTGATATCAAGAAGCGTGTCATTGTTTTCGTAGAGGTAGCCTACACCATATCCCGGGTGTTTCGCTTCGTAGACTTCTAAGTTACTGAATGGAATACCTGCGATAGATATCGGAAATACGAGATCTTTCTTTGGTTTAGGTGTCTCAACGATCTGAATAGGTGCAGGCGCGGGATCACTGAAGGCCTGTTCCTGAGGCGTAGTTGAGCAACCTGCCCAGAAAAGTAGGACACTTAAGAGAGTTGCTGGAATAAGGAACTTCATGTGAATGGTCGAGTCGGTAGTTAAATAGAGTCAATTTTGATCAGAAACGTTCAAAGAGAACCGGCAAAAAGTATCGTTGTAGATATAACGCACTAAACCGCCTATTTGTTTCTAACTTCAGACTTTTTTCGAAAAAATCTGGCGAGCTGCTTTCTTAGGCCTGATCTAGGAGTGCGATGCTCTTCAATATTGCGGTTTCGAGAGATCGGGTTCGAGTCATGAGGTCGTAGGAAGAGGGTGCTTCGTAAGTATAGGTGCCTCTGATTCTACCAGTCATGTGCATGTAGATCGCTTCAGCCCATTGTCCCGCCAACTTAGGGTCTTCATTTATGAGAGCCCAATCCGGACTAATGACTCCTCCTTCGGATTTCATCTCGTCGATTTCTTCACTCAAGTCGATCGGACACACTTTACTGACTGAGTCTATGATCTTCGCGGCCCAGCCCTGAGTGAGCTCAGTTGGGGCATCGTATAGGTAAAATCCCTCAGACTCCCAATCTTCGTGCACCATTAGGGCAAGGTCCCAGGGTTTGGATCCTTCAATGTATTTTACATGAGATCGAATTTCTTGGGT
>CALGUT010000654.1 GCA_937920335.1 uncultured Opitutales bacterium | reverse complement strand
ACTGCAAAGCTGCGGTTCGTTGGCTCCGCGCAAATGCCGAGAAGTATGGAATTGATCCGGAACGCATCGGCGCCACCGGACACTCGGCTGGTGGGCACTTGGCCGCATTGCTGGCTACCTCGGACGGAGTCCCGGAACTGGAAGGCGATGGTGGAAACGCAGGCTATTCCAGTACCATTCAAGCGGCAGTTCCGATGGGCGCGCAATCGGATCTTGAAACGGATCGTATACGTTCGATGACTGCCCAATCCGGGGCGGACATATGGCATGAGTTTTTAGGGGGATCACTGGACAAGAAGGAAGCCATGTACCAATTGGCCTCCCCGCGCAGGCACCTCGACAAAAATGACCCTCCCATGATGTTTATTACAGGAGGCCTTGATAATCTTGATACCCATGCGGTTCCTATTAGAGGGGATATGCAACGATTGAAAATACCCTCTGGTATTTTGGTCATTCCCGATGCGCCTCACAATTTTACCAGAGAACCCAAGTGGTTTGATCTGTCTATGACGGCTGCGACTTTCTTTTTTGATTCCTATCTAAAAGTATCAAAATGATCGGTCTCGAAACTGGAACTGAATGGGTGGTAAGCGCTTTAGTTAATTGAATATAAAGATGCAAACGACTATTGAGTTAAGGAAGGCGGAAACGTTCTGGGAACTGACTTTGGTCGCTCTTGGTAATAAGCCCCCGACGTTAGATTATCAGGTCATTTCCGCGTTCGGAGTAGCGCTTGATGAAATTGAAGCAGCGGTATCGGGAGGCGAAGAAGTGGCTCCGAATTGCCTGATTATAAAGAGTACTTCGGAACGCTGTTTTTGCGCGGGTGCGAATATCGATGTCCTCGACACCTTGTCCGAGGATACGATGGCCGAGTGGGTTGCTATGGGGCACAAGGCTCTAAACCGCTTGGAGGATCTACCGATTCCTGTGCTGGCGAAGGTTCAGGGGTACGCTCTGGGTGGTGGTTTGGAATTGGCACTGGCTTGCGATCTCATTGTGTGTGACGAAACCGCTAAGCTTGGACTGACTGAGGCGAATATGGGTTTTGTTCCGGGGTGGGGTGGTTCTTATCGCTTGCCTCGCAGGGTGGGAGTTTCGAGTGCGAAGCGAATGTTTTATTCGGCCGAAATCGTCGATGCAGATTCGGCCTTGCGCCTTGGGTTGGTTGACGCAGTGATCGCCCCAGACGAACTGGTGGAGTGGCTGGAGGGCTTTTCAAACAATGTAGCTTCGAAAAGCCAAGTTGGTATAAGAGGTTTTAAAACAATCTTGAACGAGCAAGATCGTGCAGCCCGGGAAGCCAATTTGTTGACTGAAATTGAGCAGTCTTTGATTTGTATAAAGAATGCGGATACTAAAAGGCGCATAAAAGAGTTTTTAGATAAACGAAAATCATGACACAAACGGATCATCAATCAGCAGCGCTTGAAGGTTTAAAAATACTCGACTTCTCTCACGTCTATCAGGGGCCGGTCGGAACCCAAATCCTTGCCGATTATGGCGCGGATGTCATTAAGGTCGAGCGGCCTGGAGTGGGCGATTGGAGTCGGTCCTGGGGCCCGTTTGTCAAAGGCGTCTCTCTGCCGTTTG
Source organism: uncultured Opitutales bacterium (assembly GCA_937920335.1). GTDB lineage: Bacteria > Verrucomicrobiota > Verrucomicrobiia > Opitutales > UBA2995 > UBA2995. The sequence continues at coordinate 3,289 of CALGUT010000654.1, read as the reverse complement.
CGAATCTGAACCGTAACAAGCGTTCAGTTGCTGTGAACTTGAAGTCTCCCGAAGGAAAGGCCTTTGCGTATAAACTCGTCGAAGAAGCGGACGTGATTGTCCATAATTTCCGAAAAGGGGTTATGGAGAAAAATGGCTTGGGCTATGAGGAGGTGAAGAAAATCAATCCCTCAATCGTGTATGCCTGGAGCAGTGGTTGGGGCGATAGTGGTCCCTATGCAGATCGTGGACGAGCTGGGCACGATATGATGGCTCGAGCCGAAGGTGGGTGGTTTATCGATATGGGAGAAGGGAAGGCACCGATTCCCGGAGGCGTGAGCATCGACTATTGCGCGGGGCTGAATTTGATGAACGCGATCATGATGGCTTTGTTTCATCGTGGAAAAACCGGAAAGGGACAGTTGGTTTCCACGGACCTGCTCAGTGTGGCTTTTCATGCGCATGCCTGGGAGGGAGCGGTGGAGCTCAATGCGGAAAAGATTGATACCCCTGCTGCAGTTGGCGGAACCGAAGCCGCCATTCTAAAAGCCTTCGTTACCACTGACGGAGCTATTGAGATATCACCGGTATTTTCAGATAATGCACTGAGAGATATTTCTGTGGCCATGGATCTGGGTGATCTTTCTGAGGATGAGCGGTTCGCGACGGAGGAGCTTCAGATTGAAAATAGCAAAGCGCTAAATGAAATTCTGGCGGAACGGTTTAGAGACAGAACAACCGCTGAGTGGATGGAGGTTCTTGAACCTAAAGGAGTCTTGTGTGCTCGGATCAACAGCTTCGACGAAGCGGCGAATGATCCTCAAGTTGTCCAGAATAAGATGGTTGTAGAAATGGAGCATCATAATGCCGGTAAACTGAATCTGTTGGGTACCCCCGTGCGGTTGCACGGAACGCCTCCGACGTTGCGGCAGGCACCTCCAGACCTGGGAGAACACTCTAGGGAAGTAGCCCGTGAGCTTGGCTTTACCGACGAGGAAATTGAGCAGTTCGTCGCCAACGGTGTATTGGGAGTAAGCTCTTAGTGTGTGTTGTAACATTAAATTAGGCATGACCGTGAGTCGAAAGAAACCCTTAGGATTTGTGAAACCGTTTAGCTTATGGAATACCATCTTGCTATGTGTAATTTTATTTGTGGCCGGTGTTGGTTGCGGCCCCTCTTCAAGTGAAGAAACGGCTCAGAACCCCCCGCTTAATGTGATCCTGATCATGTCCGATGATCAGGGGATAGGGGACTTCGGTATTAATGGGAATCCGGTTGTTCAAACACCTTTTATCGATGAGATGGCTCGGAATTCTGCCAGTATGAGTCGGTTCTATGTGAATGCAGTATGTTCACCGACGCGTGCGAGTCTGATGACGGGGCGTTGGAGCTACCGTACTGGAGTAACGGATACTTTTAAGGGTCGATCTATTATGAACGACCAGGAGACTACGATTGCTGAGGTGTTGAAGGCAGCGGGTTATTCGACCGGATTGTTTGGGAAATGGCATTTGGGAGACAACTATCCCTATCGTCCCATGGAACAGGGGTTCGAAACGGCCGTTTACCATCGGGGGGGTGGCTTGGGTCAACCGTCGGAACCGATCGGCGCGGATGAGCGTTACACAAACCCTGTGCTGTTTAGGAACGGGGTTCAGTATACGGCCGAAGGGTTTTGCTGTGACATCTACTTTTCAGAAGCGATCGATTTCATAAAAGACTCGCAGGAAAAAGATAAACCCTTCTTTGCCTATATCGCGAGTAATACACCACATAGTCCTTATCATGATGTTCCGGAAAAATGGTTGAAGTATTACAAGGGACTCAATCTTGAGAACAGCCAATTTCCTCAGTCTCCCGGCCACCCCATAAGTGGGAAGGATGATCTGGATACGCGTGCAAGGATCTATGCTATGGTTTCCAATCTGGATGAAAATGTAGGAAGGCTTTTCAGCGAGCTCGATAAGATGGCGCTCACCGAAAATACCCTGGTGATTTATATGTGTGATAACGGTCCAAACGGTTATCGCTATGTAAGTGGTTTTAAGGGGCGGAAAAGTAGCGCTTACGAGGGTGGGGTACGGTCCCCATTTTGGGCGCATTGGCCCCAGGTGTTTCCTGCTGGCACCGTTTCAGACGCCCTGTCAGCCCATGTAGATATTTTGCCAACTATTCTCGAAGCGTGTAATGTGAATCTTCCGGGAGGCCTTTCGCTTGATGGGAAGTCGATGCTTGCGTATCTGAAAGGCGAAAAGACCGAACCGGAGGACCGAACGGTCATACTTCAGTCGCACCGGGGGAAGGAACCCAACCGGTGGGAAAATGCCACCGTTGTCACGCAGCAGTGGAAGCTGGTGGATGATGGCAAGGTTGGGGGTATCGAATTGTTTGACATCACTAACGATCCCTACGCGCAGAAGAACGTCATAGAGGATCACCCGGAGATTAAGAGCCAACTGGAGTCGGAGTATGACTCGTGGCTGACGGAGATGCAGGCGATCAACCCTGTGGATCTTCCGCTCTATGTAGGCACTGACTACGAGCCGGAAACGGTTCTCACAAGCCAGGATGCTGAAGAAATTGATGCACAGACCCGTGAGGGTGAATGGCCTCTCCATGTGGTTGAGGGTGGACTCTACCTAATCGGCTTTAGCGATAAAACCTTTTCAGATCCGATCACCGTCGAACTGCGTATGGATAACGAGCCGGTCGCGACCGCGACTACTGATGGATCCCCGGGTCCATTTTATTTTGATCCGATTGAGCTCAAAGAAGGGCGAACAACTCTACGAGTGATCCCGGAAGGAAAAGACGGCCGCTTCTTGCATGTATTCGTTTCGAAGAAAGATAGGTGAGCACTGAAATTTTAGTTTTCCCTGACTGTTATTACTCCCTCAACCCGCTAAGCGGGCGACTTTGATTATTCAGAGTAAGGATAATGGTTATTAGCGTTCAATTATTATTCCCAAATGAGAAGCGCTTCCTTATGGACTAACCTTTGGCTGGGGTAGTTTTACGAACCATGCGGCAACTCCGCAGATTGCTACGACAATCGACAAGACGAAGAACACCGGGGCATAAGATCCTGTAATGTGCACGCATTGGGCGAGTAGCAAGGGGCCCATAGCGGAGGCCAATACGGTTGCCATTTGCGCAGCCCCTTGAATTCGACCGAGTTCACGTCTGCCGTAATGGCCACTCCAGAAACTGAAAAAGATGACGATGACGAATCCGCCGACGATTCCCATGAACGTGGCCCAGATCATAACTTGCCACTGCTGGTTTAGGAATGGTAGCGCCAATAATGCC
>CALGUT010000653.1 GCA_937920335.1 uncultured Opitutales bacterium | reverse complement strand
CCATTTTACGCAGCTCAGTTACGAACTCGCGCGTACTATATACAATGCCTGTCGTACCTGATTCCGCTAGTTCAATAATAACTTCGCCTACCTCATCTACCCCGGCAGCAGCATTGCCACTCGTTCCTGGCCGAGCGCGACCAAACGGTTGCCCACCTGCTGTCGCGAAAATGTTCTTCACCACGGTTTCTGAAAACCGCTCGTTAACCTGCTTTTTTAGCAAGAGAGCCTTTTCTTCTATCATCGTGATCTTTTCCAAAGTACTTTCGAAGTTTGTTCCAGAAGGCATACGAAGAGTCACGGTCGTCGTATCCGAGACCGTGGTAGGTCGTTCACGATATCCAATCCGTTCTCCGACGATCATTGCAAGGAATACTCCAAGTAACCCAAGAAAGATTGCAAACGATGTATAACGATGGATCAGAGCCTTATTGAGCAAGGGCTGATAGACCTTGATTACGAACTTCTCTAGACCACCAGAAAACAGTCGTTGAAATCTCATAAACGGATTCCGGCTTTGCTCCTTATCGCCCAAATGGCGACAATGCTTTAAGTGAGCTGGTAAAACGAGTTTAGATTCGATGAGTGAGAAAAACAATACCGGGATAACGACGAGCGTAATCTGACCAAAAAACGCACCGTTTCGACCGGACATCAACATAAGCGGATAGAAAGCCACCATGGTTGTCACAACTCCGAAAAACACTGGTACTGAAATTTCTTGGGTGCCTATAATGGATGCTTTGAGCGGCGATTCACCTCGCTGCATATGTTGGTAAACATTTTCCCCCGTCACGATCGCATCATCTACCACAATTCCCAAAGTTGTGATATAGGCCAAGATCACCGGTAAATTGATCGTTATACCCAAGTATGGGAGCATAAAAAAGGATCCCGCGAACGCGATCGGAATCCCCCACGCGACCCACAATGCCAAGGTCGGACGGAGAAACAATGAGAGAACGACCAACACTAAACAGAACCCCATAATTGCACTGTCTAACAGCATAGATAGTCGAACTTTTATACTGCTAGAACGATCCCCCCAATAGGTCAGTGTAATTCCTTCAGGCAACTGTTGCTGCTTTTGGTCTATAAATACTTTTACTGCGTCACCGATTTCGAGGATATTTTGCATCCCCGTCCTAAATACGTCTACCGCTACGGCTCGTTCACCATTGTAGCGAGCAACAATAGGCGTCTCGTCAAATCCATCAATAACCGTGGCGATATCACCCAAAGTAAGTTTCGTTCCGTCTCCACGCGTCAGGATCGTAATGGCCGAATAGTCTTCGTAATTGTAAGCCTGTTGATTTGTGCGGAGAAGAATCCTGCCCGTCTCTGTTTTTACAGACCCGGCAGAAAGGTCTACCGATGAAGTGCGAATCGCCCGAGTGACTTGATCAAACGAAAGCCCATACTGGCGCAAGGTTTGTTCAGAAACTTCAATCGCGATCTCATAGGGCCGAACCGCTTTGACCGACGCCATCGTTATACCCGGTATATTTGAGACCTCGTCTCTTACTTGCTCCGCGAGACCTTTCAACTCCTTCTCACTCAAGTTTCCAGAAATCACCATGGTGATGACTGTTTCCGACCGACTGGCTAAACTAATCTGGGGCCTTTCCGCATCCGGCGGAAATGTCCGAATTGTTGATACCCGATTTGTGACTTCATCGAGCTTCTCACTCAAATTATAACCCTCCTCAATCTCCAAACGAACAGTGCCCGTGTTGGCGTTGGCGGTTGCGTCCATTTCCTTGACCCCTTCGATGTCGTAGAGAGCTTCCTCGATTCTCGTAACAATCGACTGCTCAATTTCACCAGGCGTCGACCCACGGTATTCGACAGATACCGTAATACCTCGATCAGGTATATCTGGAAAATCCTGAAGGATCACACGGTTCATTAAGGACCAGATTCCACCACCCAGAATGGCGATCATCAATAAATTGGCGGCTACACCATTGCGGGCGAACCAAGCTATTACTCCATGCATCTTTTCTCAGGGTAGAAGGCTAATTCATAAATGGGCTCATGAATCGACTAGGTCTTGAGAGGGGTGACAGATATTGTTTCCTCCTCTTCCTCACTATCAGGATTGATGTCGTACAGTTTATAGAAGGCCATAAGAATATCATTGTAGACCAGCACCAGAACAGGAATCAGGATCAACGTAACAACCGTTGCGAACACAATACCCCAGCCCAATGAAATGGCCATAGGCACTAGAAACGCAGCCTGCGGACTATCTTCGAACATCAAAGGCAAAAGACCGAAAAAGGTCGTTAATGACGTGAGCAAGATGGGACGAAAGCGTCTCACACCGGCCGTTCGAACAGCCTCATTGAGCGACATACCGGCCTTTGTCTTGCTATTCATATAATGGACCATCACCAGACTATCATTCACGACAACACCAGAGAGTGCCATCATCCCAAAGATAGAGGTCTGAGTAACGATCGCATCACCGTTATTCCATCCAAAAATTACAGCCATAATCCAGTGCCCCACAATGGCGCCCACCACACCAAATGGTATAGCCGACATCACAATAATCGGTTGAAAGTAACTGCGGAACGGGATCGCAAGTAGTGCGTAAATGACTGCTAAAATAAAATAGATTCCAAGTATCATCTCACGCTGATTGTCTCGAGCCTCTGCGCCAAATCCACGAACTCCAAATTCCATGCCTGGATATTTGGTAGCCGCCAACTCCGGTAAAAACTCTTCAAGGATCTCTGCTTCCATCGTCTCAATGTCCAGCTCTTCTGCGTCGCCATCCGCACTCACTTGAATGATACGTTTTCGGTCAACCCGTTGAATAGACGGAAGACTCTTACCGGGTATGACGGTGGCAACAGTCTCAAACGGAACCTCTGTGCCATTCGCTGTCCGGATCATCATAGTTTGCAAGGCTCCTAAAGAACGGCGCTCATTCTCCGGATAACGAACCATCACTCGCACTTCGTCTCTACCCCGTTGAATGCGCTGTGCTTCGGAACCAAAAAACGCGGTTCTCACCTGCTGCGCTAGATTCGTCGCTGTAACGCCCAGATATTCAGCTTCAGGCTTTAGATCCAATTCATACTCATCATTTGCCCGTTCGTAAGAATCAGTGACGTCATATAGACCTTCCATCGACGCCAACTTTTTCTGAAGGTCGTAAGACGCAGCCTTTAACGTATCTATGTTGGGGTGAACCAGCTCATAAGTCATAGCTGCCCGTCCACCGCCACGACCAAACGAAAAATTCAATATTTCCGCTTCAGGAATTGGTGGTGTTAACGTCCGCATATCTAAAACCAAATCCCGACTGCTATATTCAGCCTCGCGAATTTCCGAAGGCGTTAATTCGATGAGTATTTCACCCAGTTCCGCAACCCCGGCAGAAACTCCGCCACCTCGTCTTCCAAAACTATCGCCAAAAGGCTGACCCCCTGCGGTCGCAAATACGTTTTGCACAACCGTAGTTCCAAAACGTTCATTCACGTCTGTCTTTAGCTTCAACGCGACCGCCTCGATCATATCCACCTTTTCCTTGGTGACCTCAAAATTCGTGCCGGCTGGCATTTGCAGGGTTATTGTCGTGGTATCCCCAGCCGTATTCGTTCTACCGCGGTAGCCGATACGATCACCCAGAACCAATGCCACAAAGACGAACAAAAAGCCGATAAAGACCGCTGTCGCCAAGTAGCGATTGTTCAACGTGACGTTCAAAACCGGTCGATAGACCTTCAAGATGAACGTTTCCAGACCGTCTGCAAAAAACCGCTGGAACTTGGTAAAAATGTTCTGCTTTTGATCCTTATCCCCCAGATGCGTGCAGTGCTTCAAGTGAGCTGGGAGGATAAGCTTAGACTCAATTAGAGAGAACAAAAGCACAGGAATTACCACCATTGGTATATTCTTAAAAATACTACCTCTGGTTCCTGATTGAAGCATCAGCGGATAAAACGCAGCCATCGTCGTGAGGACCCCGAACATTACCGGAATCGCCACTTCCTGAGTACCTTTAATAGCCGCGTGGAGCGGCTTCTCCCCATGCTGCATATGCTGAAACACATTCTCGCCTGTGACAATCGCATCGTCGACAACAATACCCAGCGTCGTGATGAATGCCATCAATGTCATCAGGTTCAATGAAAGCCCCATATAGGGAAGTATGAAAAAAGTTCCTGCGAATGCGATGGGAATACCCCAAGCCACCCAGAAGGCCAATGTCGGTCTTAGAAATAACGAGAGAATGATAATAACCAAGATAAAGCCAAACAGCGCACTATCAGTCAGTGTGGCCAGTCGGATCTTAATGCGCTCACAATCATCAGACCAATAACTCAGCGTGATTCCCTCCGGCAACTGTTGTTGCTTGATCGCTATGAATGCTTTTACATCGTCGCCGATTTCAATGATGTTCTGCATGCCCGTTCTGAAGACATCGACAGCTATCGCCCGCTTACCGTTATATTTCGCGATGATAGGAGTTTCATCGAAACCGTCCACGACCGTTGCTATATCACCCAATGTAACCTTCGTTCCGTCTGAGCGAGTGAGAATCGTTATCTTTGAGTAATCCTCGAAATTATAGGCCTGCTGATTCGTGCGCAGTAAAATACGGCCGGTTTCGGTCTTCACACTCCCTGCAGATAAGTCGACGGATGACGAGCGAATCGCGCGGGTAATTTGATCAAAGCTAAGACCGTACTGCCTAAGCGTGGACTCAGAAACCTCAATTGCTATCTCATAAGGGCGAACCGCTTTAAGCGCAGCCAAGGTAATCCCAGGAATATTCGATACCTCGTCGCGAACCTGTTCCCCCAGAGTCTTGAGATCTTTCTCACTCATATCACCGGAAAGTACCATCGTGATTACACGCTCGGATCGGGTCCTGAGACTTATCTGAGGACGCTCTGCTTCAGGAGGAAATGTACGAATCGTGGAAACCCGATTCGTAACCTCGTCGAGCTTTTCACTGAGATCATAACCCTCTTCAATCTCCAAAGTAACAGAGCCTGTACTCGCGCTCGCACGCGCATCCATTTCCTTGATACCCTCAATGTCATAGAGGTTTTCTTCCAAACGGGTGACGATAGCCTGCTCGATTTCTCCCGGGGTAGAACCGCGATAGGAGACTGATACCTGAATACTCCGGCTGGGAATCTCAGGATACTCCTGCAAGATAATTTTCTGAGACCCTGACCAAACGCCACCACCGACGATAGCGAACATCAGCAAATTTGCAGCGACTCCGTTTTTTGTGAACCAAGCGATTATACCGTGCATAATTGTCCCAGATTGATTGTTAAGATTTTCAAATTGCTAAGGGTTTATCCTCGCGGTCCACCGCGTCCACCACCCGCAGGTAATTCAACTCCATTTTCTTCAGCCCACGTCCGAAGTTCCTGCATAATGGGTCTCATTTGCGCGCGGTCGCCGCTGGCCATCACCGAATCAACCTTTGCTTTAAGATCAGCCGGAAGCGGTTTATCAGCCGGTATAGAAGCCATGATCTGACCGAGAAATCCACCAGCCCCGCCTGCTCCGCCACCTGCAGGTGCAGCAGCAGCGCGTCTGGCGACAATCGCTTCAACATCGACCTTTTCGACTTCAAACGGTAACTTATCGAGAACAGTCGCCTCGACTGGGAGTGCCTCCAAAGCGAAGGGGACGTCCGTGAGAACGATCTTGTCTCCGGCTGCCAGTCCTTTGTCGACCACGATAGAATTGTCATTCTGCCAGACGATATTAACCGGCTTTCGACGGAGTGTATTATTCTCATCAACCGTCAAAAGGAATGAGTTTTCACGAAGTAAACGCCTCGGAACCACATAGACATCTTCAAGAACAGATCCACGGATCTTCGCTTTCACGAATGAACCCATCTTCAGAGGAGGTCGTCCCCCTTCGGTTCGACCGTAAGGATTACGAATCTGCGCAATAACGAACAGTTGACGAGTTCTTGTATCAAAACTGCCCTCTGCCCGAACTATCCGACCACTCCATTCGTGGGTTTTGTCAGCAACGGTTGAACTCACGGTCACATTTGGTCCATCACGAAACGTCGGCGTTTCTCCACGATAGATTTCTGGTAACCCTAAAAATGTCAGTTGCGTCTCGGTAAGCGGCAATCGCACTTCTGCAAAGTCTACGGCATATACGCGAGCCATTTGATTTCCCGGAGCCACGTATTGGCCGACGTCTACCATCTTAGTCAATACCCGCCCCGCGAAAGGTGCCTTGATCTCGGTTCTTTCCAGATTGCGCTTCGCGTTTTCAAGTCTTGCCTCCGCCGATGAAACGTTTGCCTTCGCCCGCTTGAGTTGAGGTCCACGCAATACAAGATCGCTGGGCTCTTCACCCAGGCTCAAACGCTTCCAATCCTGAAAGGCCTGATCCGCCCGAGCTTGCTCTTCTGCGAGCGCCAATTGCATCTGAGACAAATTTGCCTCTGCAACCACCAGTTCGGTTTCGTAATCACGAGGATCGATACGCAGAAGTATCTCTCCTTCTTCAAAAAATGCTCCGTCCTGAAAGTTCGGTCCCACCTCGAGAATCCTACCCCTTACTTCAGGTATGAGCGTACTATCGGTTCGCGCACTGACGGTCCCCTGAGTTTCAAGCTCTACTTGGTAACTACTCGGAGACAGTACAAAAACCTCTACCTGAGTCGCCCCTGGGTTGAAGTTTCGCTGCCGAGGCTCCGGCTTCGTGTGAACGATCCACCACGCGAGGAAGCCGCAACCTCCGAGAACGATTACAGGTAATAATATTCTAAGTAATTTCTTCATGGAAACTATTTTATAGTGAGAGATTCGTCGTCATCAGCTGCAAAGCCACCGCCAAGGGCTTGATAGAGACCGATACGATTTTGGATTCGTTGATTAGAAATAACAATGAGAACGCGCATAGAATTGAAAGCTCGTCGCTGGGAATCGAGAACTGTGATGATATCGACAAGTCCTCTCCCATACTGCTCCCAGGCAAGATCTACAGCTGCGTTATACTCTTTCACCGTCTCACGGAGTGCATCTTCATCTCTTAGAAGAGAGTCTTCTTCAAACAGGAGACTTTCCACTTCTTCAAAGGCCCCCAATACAGTCTGCGCATAATTGGCGAGCGACTGCTTGTACTGCGCTTCAACACGGTCCTTGGCTGCGGTTAAACGCCCCCCTTGAAAAATCGGAAGATTTACGTTGTAACCGTAGCTCCAAACCTTGAAACGATCATCCAGTAAAAGGTCAAATTCACGACTACTAGTTCCGTAACTACCATTCAAAGTTATGCCAGGAAGCATCGCCTTTTTCGCGATTGTGATACCTAATGAATCGGCTGCTAACCGCCTTTCAGCTGCCCGGATATCCGGACGACGGTTCAGTAGATCATCGGGAAGTCCAACCGGAATCGATTGCTTGATTGCCGGAAATTCTTTCGCAACTTTGATTTCTTCAGCTGGATAACGTCCGAGCAATATTTCTAACGCTCGAATATCTCCTGCCCGTGTGCGAAGCCGCCCCTCATAATCGGCTCGCGAATTCGCTACATTCGCACGAATCAAATGAAGATCCAGCGCCCGGGCGATTCCACGTTTAAAGTTCTCTTCCACAATCTGCAGATTCGATTCGAATGTATCTAAGCTCTCTTTAGCCACGCCCAACTGAAGCTCAGAGGAAATAGCCCGGTACCAAGCTCGCGCAGTTTGAGCAGCGATCGAAAACCGAGCAGCCCTATAATCTTCAACCGATGCTTGATAGTCTGCATACCCGGCATTTGCCTGATCTCGCACTTGGCCCCAGATATCGAGCTCCCAATTCACGCGACCGGTTAAACCGTAATTAGTCGTGCGGTTACTCGTAATAACAACGCCTCCCGCATTATTGCGCTGCTGGCGATTTCCGTTAGTTCCAACAGAAAGGTTAGGATATTTCCCAGACCCTTGAATCACAGCAGTGGCCATCGCCGCTTCGAGACGCCCCTCAGCCACCACAAGATTGTAGTTATGTTCGAGAGCCTCTTCAATAATCTTAACGAGTATCGGATCCTCTATATCCTGGGTCCAACCATCATTCCAGAATGGAGCACTATCGTGTTCAGAATCAAACCCCGTTGGGGCCTCTACCTGGAGTTTATCTGCCTGGCTCGGAGGAGCTTTAGTTGCACAACCGCTCAAAAGGAGACATACAGATAATGCGGTTCCGAAGACCATATAGGTATAACTCGGAAAACTTGAAAGCGTGGCCTGTTTCTTATCAGGTCGGGAAGAATGATGTTTCAGCATCAGAATTGTTAGGAGATAGCTAGGGTAAAACGATATCGCGTCTAAGCAGCAAAACGCATGTTCAAACACTAAGGTTACACCTAAACTGATAATTTCCAGACTTTTTTCATAAGATGAAATACACTGGACCACTTAGACATTTATACCACCATGGATGGTCTATGAGACCCCATCATTATTTTTCACTTTTTGTGATCTTGTTCTGTTCACTCTCTTACTCCCTACCAGCGCAAAGGGCCGCGGATCCAGACCCCAAGAGATTCGCAAAAGACATAGAGGCCTTTCTCG
>CALGUT010000652.1 GCA_937920335.1 uncultured Opitutales bacterium | reverse complement strand
CGTATATGGAAAGCCATTTAAACGACTGTAATTTTCTCTACAAAATTAAGTCGGGACATTTTTACATAACTCGCCCACCATATTTGAAACTCTTATCAATACCTAGCAAATATGAATACCGATCAACCATCCGACGATGCACCGACTGCACCTGAAACATCCACACCGCCACCAGCTCCAGTTGAGCCGACCGCCGAAGCAAACTCCGGGCTGAGCAAAGACTCACTCAATATGGGGATGCTTTGTCATCTACTGGCGCTTACTGGATTTATAATACCCTTGGGAAATATCTTGGGACCACTCATCATCTGGCTTCTTAAAAAAGATACGGATCCCTATGTAGATGAACAAGGCAAGGAGTCGGTAAATTTTCAAATCTCAGTAGCCATCTACGCGATTATATGTTTGGTTCTTATGCTAGTCGTAATAGGGATTTTCCTATTCGCCATCGTGGCTATCGGATCCTTGGTATTGACTATCATCGGAACCATTAAGGCCAGCAAAGGTGAGCCGTGGAAGTACCCGCTAACAATACGTCTCATCAAATAACTGATCTGAGCCTTAGTTGTTCCTTCAGATAACTATCCATTTTCGGCCCCATCTAGATTAGGTGGGGCCTTTTATTTGTGATGAACTCGTTTTGATAGCTTTCCAGAAACGGCACTCATCTGAAAACTGTCTAACCTCAGGCCCTTCATTACCTAGCTCCCGGCGTAACCACGATTGGACGTTCACGAAACCAGCGCTGTTTAATAAATCGAGCGCTTCTGTCTCAGTCGTTGAGTGAATATACATGCTTCCTAACTCAGTTTCAGCGACAACGTCTCCAAATTCGTATTTTTCAGCGTGATCCGCTTGATTTTCCTTCCATCTGGATCGTTCTAGGGTCCAATGCACCCGTTGATTACCCAGATTCCGATCATGCCCCGTGCAAATAAACCGTCCGCCTGGCTTCAACACCCGAAAGATTTCATCCAGTGCCTGTTTTCGATCAGCCAAGTTAGGAATCATGAAAAGTCCGTTGAAACCAAAGATAATTCCGTCGAAACAACCATTCTCGAAAGGAAGCGCTCTCGCATCCGCTGCCAAGAGTTTAACCTTCGATCCCAGGCTCCTTGCGACCAGTTGCGCGGCTTCAATCATTCCAACTGAGTAATCAACCGCATAAAGCCTTTTATAACCAAGCTCCTCCATTGCAAAGGCTATCCGTCCGGTTCCGCAGCCGAGATCCATCAAGGACTCGTTTTTAAGAAATGAATCCTGAATTATCCGATCCTCCGATTTCCAAAGCCCGATCCGCTGACTTTCTCGAAAATAATGTTCCACAACTTGATCACTCTCAAAATAGGCTTTTGCGATCTTTTCTAGACGTTTCTCTGGCATGGATTTGTGACGTTCAGGCAGATTTCAGTTTTCCTCGAAAAACACTTGATTTTTCTTGGAGGAAATGGAGTCTTATGCGTTTTTTCAAAATGAAAGCAACCATACGCACACAAGGCAGGCAGTTCACCGTAACTGAGGGCGACATCCTCCAGGTGAACCGGTATCCTGATACTGAAGCCGGATCCGATGTCCAAATCAACGAAGTTTTAGCTGTCGGCGAAGGAGAAAACGCCGTTTTTGGAACACCCATCGTGGACGGAGCTTCAGTTTCCGCCAAGGTGCTGGAAAACAAACGCGGCAAAAAAGTCATCGCTTACAAAAAGAAAAGGCGCAAGGGCTACGAAAGAAAGCGCGGTCATCGCCAAGAAATTTCCGTAATTAAAATTGAATCCATAACTGCTGCATAATCATGGCTCACAAAAAAGGACAAGGAACCTCTAGAAACGGACGCGACAGCAAGCCTAAGATGCTTGGTGTTAAGAAGTATGACGGAGAAACCGTACTCGCGGGCAACATTATCATGCGCCAGCGAGGAACTAAATACCATCCCGGCGCTAACATGGGACTCGGCCGTGATTTCACCCTCTTTGCTTTGAAAGACGGTAAAGTAAAGTTCGACAAGGCACATCGTAAAATAAGTATTATAACCGAAGCTGCCTAGGGTATTACCCCTGACAATTTACAAAACCCGTGACTAACCTCACGGGTTTTTTTATGTCTGATCGATTAGCCAATTTGACCCGTCAGAGACAACTTATTGAGGAACACCTTCAATGGTTGGATTCTGAGATTGCAAATGAGATTCCGGAAGGAGCCCAAATAGCCAGCGCCTCTTCAATTGATCGGTCGACGCCGACACACGCCGCGATAGAACCTCTACCGACACCACCGGTCGCAGCTATTCAAACCGAAGAAGCAGAGGAAGACGTTGATGCCTTAACAGATCAGCTTATTTCACAATACGCTCATGTCTCCACTCGCAGAGAAATGGATCCGCGACTGGGACTAATACTCTTTTTCGGAGGAATCCTCGGGTTAATGGGACTCGCAGTCTTTCTGTTTTACTGGTTCGGCTATCGGTAGGTTTCTAGAGCCAGACCTTCTTGCTGCCGTCTGTCCATGAATCCCACACAGCCTGACTAAACCTCATGTAGCGGACTCCCGTTTCAAAGTTCGTGAGCTTAACCGGCTTCCCATCACGAATCGAATCAACAAAATCCTCTTCGACGCGCCAATCATCACGCTCGTTAGCAGGAATCTCAACTTCCTCATAGGTGTCGCCACCAGTTTTCGAGTACCAGAGTTTATTTGCAGAAAGATCCAACCAAAGTGCCCCATTGGAGCCAGCGATTCTGACTTCACTTCTCTGAACTACGGAGCTTACTGCGGAAAACAAATAGGTAGCTTTAAAGCCTTGTGGATAACGCGCCATAACGGACAAATTATCGGGAATCAAAACCGTACGATGCTGCCCAGTCTCAGGATCCTTTCGAGCCATGGTTCCGATCATGCCATCAGCAATCACCCACTCCGGATCTGACCGGACCCACCGCATAAGCGCCTCCTGCATAATACCTGAAAAAAGCGTATTTACCCCACTCTTTTCGTGATCCAGTCGCCAACTAAATGCTGCCAACGGATCTGCCAACGGGCCATTGCTAAACTCTACGATCACTTCATAGAGCAGTCCCAGATCACCATTCTCTATCATCCGTAGTATTGTTTTGTCAAACGGCAGGGTAAATGGTGATGGAACCACCTGGGCCACTAACTCCGGGAAATCTCTGGAAACAGCCAGCATGGATTCCGCTTCTTCCAAGGTCTTCGCCATACGAGCTTCTGTGAGAACATGCTTTCCAGCATTCAGTGTCGCTATCGTCAGCTCAGCATGCATATCGGGCCAGGTTCCTATCATAATCGCATCCACATCTGGATCACTCATTATTTCCTTCCAATCAGTCACAACCTTTTCAATTCCGAACTCATCCGCAATTTTTCGAGAAGAAGCTTCTGACCGGTTACAAACCGCTACTACTTCTACTCCATCAATGGCCTGAAAACCAGGAATATGCCTTAAACGCGTGTTACCGCCTGCTCCTATAATACCGATCCTTAAAGGTGAATATGCCATGAAGAAAACTATCGATCGCTATACGCGTCCTTTCCAACAAAAAATAGGAAATTACTATAATTCAGTCTTCTGCAGTTTGAAGAACCGCGCCGAGACGCTTCGCAACTTCCAATTCCGTGAGTCCCCTTAATCGAATTCTTTTAATCGGCGAGAAATCGCCGGACTCTAACATCACTTGAGCACGATTAATCCCAAGGGTTTTGCTCATTAACTTTAGAAGTACTTTGTTGGCCTTACCATCTTCTGGAACCGCTTGAAGCCGAACTTTGAGAGCCTCTCCCAACCAACCTACGATCTCCGTCTTCGAAGCGTTAGGAACTACTTTGATTGCCAGAAAACAATCCTTCGAGCTCATACCTCATTAGGATAACTCCCCAGCCATTTCACAATCGGACAGATCTTTTCTAACTCTTCGACCACATCCTGAATGGGCTGATCGGAAATATGACCAATCACATCCACAAAAAACATATACTCCCATGCTTTAATTCTCGATGGCCGAGACTCGATCTTCACCAGATTGATTCCGCGCCGACTAAAGGGCTCCAGACACTTTTGCAGCGCACCCGGTTCGTCTGGAATCGAAAGAACGAGACTAGTCTTATCTTTGCCGTCCCCGACTCGTCCTGGACAGCCACTTTCGCGCCCGATCACCAAAAAACGCGTCACATTGTTATTCATGTCCTGGATACTCGATCCAATAATAGGCACTCCGTGTTCAGTAGCAGCCAAAGAACTAGCGATCGCGGCCGCACCTTCTTCTTGCGCCGCAATGCGGACAGCCTCGGAAGTCGAAGACACATCAATCGTTTCAGCCGTCGGCACATGCCTTCGCAACCAGCCCCGGCATTGAGCGATCGCCTGATCTTTTGAATATACCTTCTTAACATCCTTGATCTTCGAATTTGAAATCAGGTTATGCGTAATCGGCAAAAAGATTTGGGCTACGATCTTAAGGTCCGAGCCCACTAAAATATCAAATGAATGCAGCGAATGAAAAACGACCCCCTCCGCAGAATTTTCAATAGGAATAACGCCATAGTCGGCTTCTCCCTTATCAACTTCAGCGAACACATCATTGATGGACGGCATGGACCGGTATTCCATGCTATCTCCAAATTGCTTAACCGCTGCTTGGTGAGTAAACGTCGCCTTGGGTCCTAAATAGGCAATCCGTATTGACTGCTGCAGTGCGTAGTTACCGGAGATTATTTCACGATAAATCCCTTTGAGCGCGTCATTTCCAATAGGGCCTTTGTTAATCGAAGTCACCTTTTCAAAGACCTGCGCTTCGCGCTTCGCATCGAAGACGGGTTTTCCAGCTGCCGCCTTCTCTCTCCCGATATCAGCAGCAACCGCCGTCCGCTCATTAATCAAGCGGATGATTTCTTGGTCAAGTTCATCGATTCGTTTTCTGTGCTTTTCCAGACTCATCTATTTTTCCTGTTCGTCTTCCTCAGACCCGGATCCGTCGTCACTCATGTTGTCCTGAGCTGATTCTGGCTCCTCGCCATCTTCCGGTTCAGAAGAGTCTGCAACTTCCTCGATTGCTGTCGCTTCTTCGTTGGCTAGAGCTTCGGTTGCTTTAACCTCGTAAATCGGATCATCTGGTGACTCCAAACCCAGCTCTTCCTGATCCTCACCGGTAGCAATGATAGCAGCCTGATTCTCAGTATTCTCTTCATCATTGGATGGAAGGCCTACATCAGAATCTCCGACCTGATCTGGCTCTTCAGCCTTTTTGATCCATTCATCTAACTGCTGAGGCGAAAGCACATCGGTACTCGGAAGTTCGTCGAGCGATGTCACTCCCGTAAATTCAAGAAACTTGTCAGTCGTGCCATATTGAACGGGTCGACCGGGTAACTCAGCTCGACCGATTACATATACCAACTCATATTCCACGAGTTTTTGAAGCGAACTATCCACAGAGACTCCACGAATAGACTCCATCTCGGAACGCGTAACCGGTTGGCGATACGCTATAATCGCCAAGGTTTCCATCGCGGGCTGACTCAGGCGCATCGGTTTCGGATCCTCACGCAGCAATCGAACCCAGAAACCGTGATCCGATCTCACAACCAGACGAAACCCTAAATTAGTCTCCTGCACTTCATACACACCCTCGCGAGCGATCAGCTCTTTATTGATCGTGTCAATCGCCTCACGAATCTGTGTACTCGTAATCAAGGCAGGAACTTCATCAATCAACTCGACCGGAAACGGTAGGTGAGCTTCAAGCGTGGAGGCCTCATCTTCAGGCATTTTTAACCGAATCTTTTCTGCCTGATCATGAAAACGAGAGATTACTGACTGAATATCCTTAATGCTCAGCGGCTCTGAGGTGGAAAACAGAAGTGCTTCCAATACCTTGCACAAATTAAACTGGGTTGAGACTTCGGTCATAATGCTTGCAAACAGCTGCTCAGTTTCGCCTTTTAGGTTGTAGTTTTGAATTAAATTTTCGAAAGTGCCGATTCCTAATGAATGCGATTTCGTAGGTCAAAAGCATTTCAAACCCAAACAGATTACAAGCCTTGAATCCGAGTAGTTCAGATAACCAATCCCGCCCTTTTTCATCCATCGTTGTCGACGGCGATCACCGCGCACCCAACCGCTCCATGCTTAGAGCGGTGGGCTTTGGAGACGAAGATTTTAAAAAGCCCCAAGTGGCGATCGCATCGACATGGAGCATGGTTACCCCCTGCAACATGCACATCAATCTGCTGGCCAAAGAAGCCACCCGGGGAGCCGATGATGCTGGAGGAAAAGGCGTGGAATTTAATACCATCACAGTCTCGGACGGAATCTCCATGGGGACCAAAGGGATGCGCTACTCACTGGTTTCTCGTGAAGTGATTGCCGACTCTATAGAAACGGTGGTCTGCGCTGAGGGCATGGATGGCCTTGTAGCGATAGGAGGTTGCGACAAGAATATGCCTGCCTGCCTGATGGCAATCGCAAGAATGAACCGTCCAGCTGTCTTTGTCTACGGGGGAACCATCATGCCAGGCATCCACAAAGAGGAGCCAATTGATATTGTAAGTATTTTTGAAGCGGTCGGTAAACACGCCCGTGGTGAAATCGACAACGCAGAGCTTAAGCAGATCGAATGCAACGCCATCCCTGGACCCGGTTCCTGTGGTGGTATGTATACCGCCAATACTATGGCTTCAGCAATCGAAGCCCTCGGGATGAGCCTTCCCAACAGCTCGGCTCAGACTGCGATATCGGATGCCAA
>CALGUT010000651.1 GCA_937920335.1 uncultured Opitutales bacterium | reverse complement strand
CTTATGATCGAGGATCGCATTCACCGTATCGGGCCCGCCCTGGATGATTTGGAATACGTTCTCTGGTAAGCCTGCATCAGCGAAGAGTTCGGCGAGCCGAATAGGCGTCAATGGAACTTGTTCCGAGGGCTTGAGTAAAAATGTGTTACCGGTGGCAATGGCGAGCGGGAACATCCAGAAGGGAACCATGGCTGGGAAATTAAAGGGTGTGATACCTGCGACCACGCCGAGCGGATACTTTCGCGAAAAACAATCCACGCCGCGACTGACCTCGAGCAGACCACCCTGGCCAATGGCCGGCATTGCGATCGCATACTCCAGTACTTCGAGTCCTTTCTGGATACCCGCTTTGGATTCTCCGTGAGTCTTGCCGTTCTCCGCAGTGACCATCGCAGACAGTTCGTCGATGTGATCTTCAACGAGTTGTTTGAAACGGAAGAGCGGTTGGACCCGTTCTTTGACGGGAGTCGTGCCCCAGGTTTCGAAGGCAGTTGCCGCTTTTTCGACAGCTGCATTCACACCTTCAGGGGTAGTTTCTTTGACAGATCCGAGTGACGAACCATCGACGGGTGAAATGATTTCGATTGTTTTCATAAAGAATTAGGCGGATTACGTTTCGTGTTGGAGTCGAAGCTCTATGGCGGAGCCGGATGGGCCATGAGTTTCATTGTGCAGTTCATAGCGGTCAGCCCGGTAGTAGAGGCGTTGATACCAAAGGGGAACGTCACCCTTAACAAAGCCTGTGCCTTCTACTTGCAGAGCCGCTGCGGGTGGCGTTAGGTTAAACATAGTTGTTTCTTTTTTACCAAGCAGGACGGCGGAAATGGAGTGCCGCTCTCCTGTCATTGGAAGCGCGAATTTTTCCTCAAGTGTCCGATAGAAGGACGAAGTCACATCCGACTCTCCGAGTCCTGGGGCGAGTGTTTCCCTGACCCAGCGATATTCCAGAATCATTGGAATACCATCGGCGAGGCGAAGGCGTTTCAAATAGAGGACGGATTCAGAAGTTTCATCAGAAATCTCCAGGCCCTTGCGAACAGGGGCGGGCAGTGATGAGCTGATGGTTCGTTTGAACAGCAATACTTCAGTCGACGGCTCGAGGCCTTGTACTTTTGCCTGTCCGGTAAAGCTTTCCATACCGCCGAGCGACGCGAAGAGGGTGCGGCGTTTGCGAACGCTGGTTCCAATCCCTTTCTGCAGCTCCAACAACCCTTCAGTAATGAGTGACGAGATGACTTTGTTGGCGGTCGCCCGACTCACCCGGTAGCGCTCAGCAAGCTCGCGTTCCGAAGGGAATCGTTCTCCGGTGGAGAAGTCGCCATTTAGAATAGAGGCTCGGCAGATATCAGCGAGTCGCAGGTGAACCGGTTCAGTCGCAAATGACTTATGCGGCAATTTTCTGGACGTGGACTGTGTGCTGTTTGACATCTGAAAGGTGGAAGGTGGCCTAGCCACCTATGCGCTGTCAAGATTGATGGCTTAACTCTAGCCATATCCGGGTAATATTTTCGATCCGGGTCAGTTGCGTTTGGAGGGAACAGACTTATGATCCGCGATCTATGCCGATCGAAAAACTATTTGGAAACTTGATGGAATCACCGACTGCAAAGGGTGCTATGGGGGGCGCAGCTTCGGGCGCGCTTGTTTCGATGTTGATGCACCCGAAAGCTCGAAAGAAACTGGGCAAGACGGCGATTAAAGTCGGAGGGATGGCTGCCGTAGCCGGTGTGGGTTATTTGGGCTATAAGCAATGGCAGAAATCTAGAGGCAACGGATCAGCACCTGCGCCTGGGGCGGTTGAGCGAACAACGGCGGCGGCTTTGGAGGCATCGGATAGCGAATTTGAAGTCAGTGCTTCTCTCGGAGAGAAGCTGTTGCTCGCGATGATTTCTGCGGCGGCGGCCGACGGAAAGATCGATAATCTGGAGATGAACACGTTGCTCGAAGAGGCAAGTGAGCTGTACGCTGCTTCGATCGAAGCGATTGATCCGGATACCCCGGCAGAGCATCTTTACTTGAGACGTTTGCGCGTGCCTTGTATCTGGAGGGTTCATTGGTGCAGCAGATTCACGTTGCTGCTGGAGCGTAAACTGGTTGGTTCGTCTCAGGCGATCTGGCTAGTTCAAAGGAGCTATTCTTAACTGGTGGTCGGCCTCAGCAGCTTCGTAGAACTTCGTTACTTTCTTTAGGGTTTGGGTATCGGAACTTTTGAGATAGAGGGGACGTGGTGCGAGAGCGCCTATCACATCGGGCACGTCGCAAACGCGTAAAACATTGAGTAAAGGAGGGCAGTTTTCTTCCATGTGACTTGTCGGGGGCTCGATCAATATAACGCCGTCAATCTCCGGTTCCAAAACAGTCGCGTAAGCTGCCAGTACCGCACTGCTTTGTTCTCCAGCAACGAAGAGGGGCAGGTCCCCTTCATGGGTTTGGTTAAGATATCTCGCTGTAGCGATGATGTCCCAGATACGTCCGTCATCTACCGTTCTTCCCAGTAATACATGGGACCGTTCTACATAGTTGGGAGGATTGTGTTGCGTCCACCGAGTACTCCTAACTCCGCGTGGATCGCACACGTAAACGACATCACCCTCCTCTCTGCTATAGCTTGTCCCATAGTTTTCGGTGTTCACTACCAGGACGATGCGTTTGGCTCTTGGCTGATCTAATCCTTGAGCTGGAGTTCTTAACTCGATCTTGATGCCCGGTTCTGTTTCAAGCACTTGAGTACCGGGGATTACGCTTTGGGTAAGCTGAGCGAGTGGTATCCGTGTGGGAAAATCTCTAAATGTCACTTCCCTGAGCTGAGTGATCAGATTCGTTTTCCAAACGTCGAATTCTCCAGTCGAAGGAACTTCTGATTTGGCCAATGGAACGAAGTGTTGGTCGATGGTTGTATTTAACTCGTCCTTGGGGATATCCGAGTCCTCGGGAAATACGCGCAACTTCTCAGGGGGGATGGGGTGATCGTTCCTGAGTGTGCCGGTCACTAGATCCACTTCACTATCTAGCACCGGGCTCGGATCGTTTTTCAGATGTATGTTCATGAAGCGGTAGGTCGCCTTTCGAATATCCTCACGGGATGAGTGCCCTCCTTTGCTTACGACACCGTCTACTTGGTCTCCCGCTCCGAATAAGCTATAGATGGATTCAAGGCGGTTAATGACACGATTGTTAGCTTCCATTGGGAAGATGGGATCGATATCGCCATTAACAAAGAGCAATGGTCTTGGAGCAACCAGACCTGCGATACGCGCCCAGGGCCACTGGTAGGTGTTGTAGAAAAACATGCAGTCGCAGTGCCCGTTGATGACCCGGTTGTTTACATACGCTGGAAGGTCGGCCATACCGCTCACCGAGCTTGCGGCCTTGACCCGTTCATCGATTGCCGCAATCCAGAAGGTAACCGCTCCGCCGCCGCTGCGTCCGGTGACGCCTATTCGATCCGGGTCTACATCTGGACGGCTAATCAAATAATCGATGCCCCGAATCCCGTTCCAGCATTCGACGCCTGCAGAGGTGTAACCTCGAGAGTGCCACCACCAACGATTCTCTCGATAGGTGCCATGGTGGATCGAGGGGATCTCACCCATTTGCAGGGTATCCACAACCAAGCAAATGTAGCCATGCTTGGCGTACCAGATCGCATGAGATTGATAGGCCGTTTTGTTTCCATTTCTTCCGCGAGGTCCGTGTCCACAAACATAGAGAATCGTAGGGAATTTGTCTCCTGGGTTATAGTTAGAAGGTCGATACAAGTTACCGGTTACATACAAGCCT
>CALGUT010000650.1 GCA_937920335.1 uncultured Opitutales bacterium | reverse complement strand
ACTAGATATAGGAGCCAAGGGTCGTCGCCTCCTGGGTGTCATGGAGAAAATTTGGAAGACTGGAATTATTTAACCTATAAAATACAACGCACCACTATGAGATTAGTTAAGTCACTTTACGCTTCAGGAGTTTTGAACAATGGAAAGGTCGTCCATTGTAACGAATGGGATATTGGTGACTACGAGACAAGTCGGAGCTCTGCTGCTCGTCTTGTCGAGCGGGCACAACAGCGTTGGGAACCCATACCCGCACCAGAAAGCGGACTGAACGAGCGAGTATCTCGGTGGGAAACTATTAAAAATGTTTTGCGGATCGGATAGCCCTGCCAAAAGCAAACCCTTTGGCAAAGGACACCTCCCGGTATTACTCCGGGAGGTGCTTGGGCTTTTTGAAGTATCAGATGGTAAGAAATATCTGGATGCTACGTTTGGTGGTGGCGGTCATACCCGTGCGTTGTTAGAGTCGGGTCCGTCAGTTTCAGTTGTCGCGATTGATTGTGATCCGGAAGCTGCTGAAAGAGCCCATGAACTCTCGCAGTTATTTCCAGGACGATTTCGGTTTTACGACCTCAATTTTTCAGAGTTAAACCGAGTCGAAGAGTCTGGTTTTGACGGTGTACTTTTTGATTACGGTGTTTCTTCATTCCATTTCGATCAACCGGAGCGGGGGTTCTCGTTCAGATCCGATGCGCCGGTGGATATGAGAATGAATCCACGGGTGGGTCAGTCCGCCGCTGAATTTTTAGAAAACGCCAGTCGAGAAGAGCTCATTCGCGCCATAAAGATCTATGGCGAAGAGACCTCATGGAGACGTATTGTGGATGCCATCCTCAATGCCCGCGGAACCGACGTACTTTATAATACAACATCCTTAGCTACATTAATATTCAATACAATCCCAGCACCCGTCCGGAGAAAGAGTAAATTAAATCCTGCTACCAAAACATTTCAGGGCTTGCGGATCGCGATTAATCGTGAACTCGAAGTTATCGAAACCGCGCTGCCCAAGGCTTTTAATTTACTTGCTCCGGACGGGGTCCTTGCTGCTATCAGCTTCCACTCATTGGAAGATAGGATTGTTAAACGATATTTCCGTACGCTGTGTGGGCAACCCGTTGACCGTAGGGACAACACGCCCCAACAGTTAAGAACCGTTGTTGCAGAGCCCCTTTCGAGGAAGCCAATAACTGCAACACCTGAAGAGATTGCTCAAAACCCCAGGTCGCGATCCGCTAAGCTGCGGGCCGTCCGCAAATTAGTGGGGCTTTCCTGAGGCATGAAACAGGGATTCGTTTATACGCGGTGGCTATTGGTCATGACGTTTTTCAGCCTCATGGGTTTGTTGGCCGTCGGTATGATGACCGTTCATTCGAAGCGCACGATTAGAACGATTGCGGTCGAGCTTAACGAAAAGGAATCCACTCTTTCTGAGTTGGGGCGTCGACAGGATACTCTCGATACGGATTTGGCAAGTTCCCTGAATCCAGAGTATTTAAAGCACCTTGTTTCTATTTCTCAGCTTGATCTGGGACCGCCCGAAGAAAATAAAATTATCCTGGTGCGGCCTGAAGATTTAAGGCGTTCACTGCGGGTTGATCCTGACTTGTCAGTCACTGCAGATGTATACAGGACTCGCATAGAGTTAGCCACTAACGAGCGGGGGGATGACGACTAATCATGGCTCGTGGTGGAATTGCAATCAGTAGACTCCTGTGGGTTTTTGTGATTTTTATCATAGGATTCGGTGCGGTCTTGACCCGTCTGGTCGATCTTCAAGTGATCGGTAGTGAAGAGATGGTTGAGGAAAGTGAGCGGATCAGGACTGGTTTCGAAAAGCTCGATGCACGTCGGGGAAATATTTACGACCGCAATCACAATTTATTGGCGACAACGCATACCGTTCGAAATGTGGGTGTGGATCCAGTTGCTTTAAAGCCGGAAGATAAAGCCGAGTGGCCAAAGTTGGCGAAGCTTCTTGGGCTAACGTATTCGGACGTTTATCAGAAAATGAAGGCCGACGTTCGAACCGTAAATGGTGTGGCCAAACCCGTTCGTTGGAAAGTTCTCGCGGATAATGTTGAGGAGAAAGTGTATAGAGAGATTCTTCAGCTGAAAATCGATGGTGTCTACGGCAACCGTCATTTTAAGCGCGTGTATCCACAGAATACCCTGGCTGCCCATATTCTAGGTTATGTAAATAAAGAAGAGACGGCGATCGCTGGCGTTGAAAAGGCCATGGATTTCTATTTAAAAGGGCAATCCGGTTGGCTGGAGACGGAATGGGACGGAAAGAGACAGGAGATGGTTCAATTCAGAAAGCGTCAGGTTGAGGCTGCCGATGGATTTCATGTCGCTTTAACTTTAGATATGATGGTTCAGCATGTTCTGGAGTTGGAGATGCAGACTATTATTGAAGAATCGGATCCCGTCGGTGCGACAATCATAGTGAGTGATCCTTCGACGGGAAATCTACTGGGACTTGCGAACTGGCCAACTTATGACCCAGGTGAATATTTCAATACTTATAAGTATCCGGTAAAGAATCAGCGGAATCTAGCGATTTCAGATATATACGAGCCAGGCTCAACTTTCAAAATCGTCCCTGTCGGTGCGGCATTGTCAGAGGAAGTAGTTGATCCTATGATGGAGTTCGATTGCTCGCTCGATCGAGTTCCTTACAATGGTCGGGTTGTGCGCCTGCCGAATGATCATGGAGAGGGCTATGGTATACTATCGGTTGAAGATGTCATTGCTCATTCGAGTAACCGTGGAGCGGCGCAGGTGGCCATGCTATTAGGGGATCAAAAATTGTATGATTACGCTCGGGCTTTTGGATTTGCGCAAAAGACTGGGTTTCTGCTGGGACCAGAGGGCCAGGGAATGTTGAGCCAACCAAAGAATTGGGATGGGCTCACGATCTCTCGACTTCCGATGGGACACGCGATCGCTGTCACTCCCTTACAGGCGCATTATGCCATGTCGGTTATCGCCAATGACGGTGTTTTGATGAGTCCTCAGATTCTATCTCGGGTTGAGGATTCTGAAGGAAATGTGATCGCCTCCTACGAACCTAAGGCGCTACGACGAGTCGTTTCCTCCTACGCAGCACGCACACTCTCTCGGATGCTTGTTAAAACTGTCGGTCCTGGTGGGACTGCGACCCAAGCCCAGATTCCAGGAATGGAAGTGGCCGGTAAGACGGGGACCGCGCAAAAAGTGCTAAAGACCGGTGGCTACTCAGCTACGGATGTAGATGTGTCCTTCATCGGTTATTTCCCCGCGAGCGATCCACGGTTGGTGATTACAGTCGTAATTTATGATCCCCAAAAAGGTTCCCGTTTCGGAGGACAGTTGGCGGCTCCTGCTTTTAGGCGGGTTGGTGAACAACTTATACATTTAATGGGAATTTCTCCCAAAGCCCCCATTCGTGGTTTTTTGGCCATGGACGAACAGGAGTGAACTTTACATGATCGGATTTGCAGACCTTGAATCACACACATTTGGAACCTACTATAGAACTCGAAGACGCTGGGGAACCGGTATGCCCGGACGGTTGTCTTTATCAAAGCCCATGCTCTCCACACTAAAGTCACTCTTTTCAGATGATTTGCGCGTATCGCATACGGGTGAATTAAAGCACCCAGTCTCAGCGTTAGTTACGGACAGTAGACGGGTGATTCCGGGCGCTGTATTTTTTGCAATACCGGGATTGAGAACAAAGGGTTCTTACTTTGTCGAAGAAGCGATAGATCGTGGAGCGATCGCAGTCGTGACGGAGA
>CALGUT010000649.1 GCA_937920335.1 uncultured Opitutales bacterium | reverse complement strand
AATCACCTGATTCGTATCGTACCAGACAATGGAGTGATTCTAGCGAATGGAGATGATCCAGTTGTGAAAGAGTTGCTTCCCGTGAGTTGGACGACCGTGAAGTTCGTTGGAGTGGGGGCCGACAACGATTTTGTGATTTCAGAGTTCGAGGAGTCACCCGACGCCAGTCGGTTTTCAATAAGCTCTGAGGGTGGGACTGTTCGATTCGAAACCCGACTCAATGGGGTATTTAATGCACGGAACGCCGCGATGGCTTTGTTGGCAGGTGGTTATGTTTCTTATCCGGAAAACCCTATGTCGTTTCTTAAATCAGCTGATTTGAAAGACTATGAAGGAGTCGCTCGCAGACAGGACGTGTTGTTCGAATCGGATGCGATCAAGGTTATCGAGGACTTTGCCCATCATCCGACCGCGATCCGACTTTGCCTGGAGTCATTTAAAAACTGCTATCCTGACCACGAAGTCGTAGCGGTGTTTGAACCACGGAGTAATACCTCAGCCACAAATGTATTGGAGACGGAGTTTACTGCCGCTCTGGGTTATGCGGATCATGTTATGATCGCTCCGGTGCACCGGGGAGAGATTTACACAGACGAACAGCGTATTAATCCCACAGGGATGGCAGAAGTTCTTGCTGATACGTGTCGCTCTGCTGTGGCATACAACTCTAAAGAAGCTCTGTTTGATTCGCTGGCGACGGAGGAACGGGCTGCCAAGGAAGTCGTATTGCTATTTACCAATGGATCGTTTGGAGAACCACTGCAGGTGTATCTTCGGACGCTGGCCTAGATGTCTTTGATGAGGACCTTTGAGTTCCTCTGACTGGCTTTCAATAAATCCGCCCTTGAAGTTGGAAGATCGTCCAAAGTACCTTCCTTAAATCCACATTTCTTGGTGAAAAAGGGAAACGTCTGTGTGCTCAACGCGACAAGCTTTGTGCCGCCTTTTTTGACGGCTTGCTCTTCAGCAAAACTTACAAGCTTTTGTCCGAGTCCTTTACCGGCTTGAGTCTGTTTTACGATGAGTGATGCGAGTTCTAAAGTAGTTGAATCTGGGTAGGAAATTAAGCAACCGCTGCCGAGAATGTATCCGTCTATCTCGTAGACGAAATAAGAATCGATACGGTCTTCAATCTGTTTCAGTGATCGTTGGGCTAATTCATCTCTTTCAGTGGATTCACGAGTAAGATCAAAAAGATTTTGTGCGTCGGAGGCTCTCGCCCAACGAATCTTTTGGTAATCGTGATTGTAGAAAAGAGTACCGACGCCCACTGAGGAAAATATCTCGTTGAGCAGGCTGTCAGCTTCCAGACCGTCGAGAATGTGAACCCGAGCGATACCTCCATCTAAAGCTCTCAGGGCATACTTGCATTTCCTATGAATAGCGGGTTCGAGGTTACCGAGATTTTCATCGTAGAGTACTCTCAGTTGTTCGGTTTCCAGTGCTCGATAAAAGGTGCCATGCACGGTGAGGCCATTGTGTGAGCTAATGAACAGTATCTTCGAAGCAGCGATTGAAACAGCTACTTCCGTGGCTAAGTGATCGGAGTCTAATCTCAAGCTGTCTCCATCGCGATCGAACACGACGGGGGAGATAACCGGAACCATGTGGTTCTGTAGGAGCTGGCCGAGAGCCTCCTTGTCGACTCGGTTGACTTTGCCCAGGTTCAATTGATCTTCGCCTTTTATCACACCTACTTTAGTTCCTTGCACGGCGTTGGTTGTGGCGCACTTGATGCCCATTTTAGTGAGCCCCTGCATGATAGAATGGGACGTATTTCCTGCAGCCTTCGTAGCGAGCTTCAAAGTAGCTTCATCTACTTTTCCAGTGCCGTGGACGTCGGAAATGATAATCTGATTTTCGGTAGCGAGATCCTTCAGTGGTTGTCCGATTCCGAAGACGAGGACGACCTTGATGTGAAGGTTTCTTAGTACTGCAATGTCGAGAAG
This sequence comes from uncultured Opitutales bacterium, assembly GCA_937920335.1. Lineage (GTDB taxonomy): Bacteria > Verrucomicrobiota > Verrucomicrobiia > Opitutales > UBA2995 > UBA2995. Next base: position 1,830 of record CALGUT010000649.1, on the reverse strand, counting down.
CAGGTTATTAAACAGTGGATCACCGACAATACGACCATCGATCGAAATGACAAAGGTCTGATTTTGAAACATCGGGACATATTTCAGGATACCCCTAAGGTCTATCGGCCTGATTTCAGAAATCGAATCTGGGTTTGTCGAAGCCACGTTATTTCAGTCTCCAATAAGTGTAGATTGCAAGATAGAGCACCGTGCAAAGAATGACCCACCGCATTGGCCAGGGTTTCTTTGGCCTCTTTATAGCAGTGTTTTCTTGCTGAGAATCAGCTGGTTGAGACTCTTTGTCCATTATGCGTCGTCATTAAGCGTGAGGCTCCGGTAGGTTCAACTCATTTCTTTTGATGGCCGCTTAGGTAAAATAATTAGGAAATGATCGCTTCGCCTTGACGGACGGAAAAGGTGACCTAGCATTTCCAATTGTATTCTGCTGTGAGCGAAGTGCGACGAACGCCTTAATCCTTTAGTTCTTTATGCCGGGAGTTTGACCCTTTCAGATGGCTGTCAGGCCGTAAATCGGAAGACAAAAGTCTGCGAGGAAAGCACCCACCTTATCTTCAAAGGCTACAAGGCAACTGAAGTACACGCCACTTAAGTGGATACACCATTGCCCCTTCGGGGGCTTTTTTGTGTACGGTTATTGATGCCGCCAAACCAAGTGTAAAAAAAAGGTCAAGAATCTGTTCTGAATCGTCCCGCTTCATAGGCATAAAAATACTACTTTCCTATAGTTTGGTGTTTTTAACAAAAACGAGGATTTTGCCCAAGTGCTTAAATAACAGGCGGTGCTTCCTTCCTTGCCTACTGCGTCAAGTGGGTGTTGTGCATAATAAACCTCAGGGTTTGTTTGGGGAGGGAGTGCTGCCGTGTTGTTAGGTGCCGCAGTATGCTCGGTGAACGCGCTAATCTGTTCTGATGAGGCGTAATCGTAATCAGCACTCTCACTCCTCGTGGCCGCATTTAAAAAGCAAAGCATAAGCTGCGGATCAGTATTTAGGGCAGCGAAACTATCGAGATCAGAGTCTTTCCATTGGCGAAGCGTGATTCGTTGGCCTTGGATCATAGTGAGGGGAGGGGGAATCAAATAAGCCGGCTATTTCAGGATCTTGTCGTAGCAGAAAAATGGGTTGTCGCATTTTGGAAAAAAAAGGCGACCCGCGAATTGATAGTCCCGGCTCGCCAGGAAACGCTGCATCACGGTATTGGCCGAGTTTGTATCTGTTCGGATGTAACGAAACCCTTGAGCGCGGGTGTGTTCAGAAGCGAATGCTTCCATACGTTCTGCTACTCTTTGTCGACGTGCTTTCGGAGCGACCGCGAACCGATGTAGGACGATCGCTGGAAGTTTATCATTCCATGGAATTGGATCGTATTCTGCAGGCTGGTTGGTGTCCAGGGTGATGAAAGAAACCAATTCCTCATCGAGAACACCGACGTGTAAAGAGTTAGCAGCAATATCCTGTTCAAAGGTTTCATCCGTCGGATAAGAAGCATTCCACTGAAAATTTCCTCCGGCTTTCATTTCTTTGACGACAGAGTCAACAATCCGCATGATGGCTGCGATATCGGCTATAGTTCCGAGGCGGATCTCCATAGTAGTTAGCGTAGACAATAGAGTTTAGTAACCTACTAATTGTATGCCCCATTCAGAAGCCTGGGCAGTGACCTTTTCTTTTTCCAAAATAATGGTGTTTCCAGCTTCAAGGTAGGCGTGTTGAATACCTGATCGTTTCATGACCTCTAGGGTCTTCATCCCAAACACAGGTACGTCGAATCGGTAGTCTTGTTTTGGCTTTACGGTCTTTATAAAGACGAGCTGGTTGGTTTGGAAGG
>CALGUT010000648.1 GCA_937920335.1 uncultured Opitutales bacterium | reverse complement strand
ATGCTAACCATGCCGCTCTTTTTTAGTAGCTCTGCGACTTCATCGTCAATTGCTTCAGCGCGGGTTCCTGTAGGAAGTTGCCAAGTGATATTCAGCTTTCGATCAATGATCAGTTGGCAAAAATCGACGATCCACTCTTTCTTAATGATAGCGGTTAGGTCTTGTAGTGGAAAGTTGGATGCTCCGAATTCGCGGATATAATACTCCATTTCGTCGACTACGTTCGAGGGGGTCCGGGCTACCCACTTGGTCGTCCACATGTTAGGCGCAGAGCAGTAGGTGCATTGGTAAGGGCAACCGCGTGTTGCCAACATCGGAATGGTGATTCCATCGGTGTCAATGCCGCCGATCAGACCATGTTTGCGGTAGCTTGCCAGGTCGAATAGGTGCCACGCTGGCATCGGAATGTCATCGACGGCGGTGTTACGTTGCCGTCTGGGATTTGTGATCACAGTGTCTCCGAGCAGATAGGCGATACCTGCGATATGCTCGTGAGGCTTATTTTCAAAGATCGCATTCGCCAACTCCACACAGGTTTCTTCGCCTTCGCCCATGACCACGTAGTTCGCATCGGAAGATTGCAGGCAAAATTCTGGCATCGATGAAACGTGTTCACCGCCTACCATGATTGGAACATCAGGAAACTTCTTCCGAATCATCCGCATCAATTGGACGACTATCGGCCATTCATGGGTAAAGATCGTGCTGATTCCGATCAACTTGGTGTCTTCGTGGATTCTCGCAGTCATCTCTTCGATCCTCAGTCCCATTAGGAAACCTTTGAATGAACGAGTCGTTTGGGTCGGATCTTCAGCAACCGCATCGACGATTTTAACATCGTAGCCGGCGGCCTCCAGCGAGCCCGCAATATAGGCGAGACCAATCGGGGGACTCACAGAAGTTGTGGCAAATCGAAGTACGTCAATTGCGGGAGGTCTGATAAGCGTAATCATCGAAATCAGGGTTTATGGACCGGTGCAGCAGTTGTCTACTCCATTGTAACAGGCGGAGACAATATTTGGGGGGAGCCTATTTAATTCCTATGTAGTTTCTCAGTTATTCGATGCTACTTGAACTTGACTCGCTAAACTAAAAACAGTGAACATATGTATAGTATGCAGAGTTTAGGAAACTATGGCTATCACACGTTTTGTGGTTCGTTGCTGTCGCCTTCCGAGATGGTTGAGCTAGCGTATCAACTTGGATTTCGTACGGTTGGAATTGCGGATGTAGGAGGATTCTGGGGTGCGGTTGAGTTTTCGAAAGCTTGTTTGCGGATGGAGATGCAACCCATTTTCGGTTGTCGGCTGCGGCTGTCCAAACTTGGAGACATCCAGCTTACTGTAAGGAATCAGGACGGTTACTGGGCTCTTTCACGGTATCTGACCTATTGGCAGAGGTATGGGGGAGAGGTCCCACTGTCATCTTTCCAATTTTTTTGGCGCGAGTTCGGGGGCCATTTTCATCTTTCGGTAAGACCGGTGCCGGTCCGTGAATCTTCTCCTGATTCGAGTGACTGGGTTGTTTGGAAACGACAATGGGAGATCTTCATCGAGTACTTGGGGCCTGAGTTGTGGATCGAACTTCAATGGAATACGGCACGGGAGCAGGAATTGCAGCGGCGGGTTTACCGGGAACTAATGCCGCTGACGGATCGCTGGGTCGTGATGAGTGGTGCTCGGTATGTAAGTGGTGAGCAATGGAAGGTCCTTCGGATTATTCAGGCTATGGATACGGGTACGCGGTTGAATCAGACTCACCCGAAGAGATTGATTCCCGGCGACTATGCTTTTTTAGCAGCTGAATCATTGCGTCATCGGTTTAGTCGAGTTCCTCGTGTCATCAACCAGACTCAAAAATTTGTTGAAACCTGCAGTTTCGATTTCGAATTTGATAAGCAGTGGTTTCCTCAGACGAAGGTTCAGCATAATCGTGTGGAGCAAGATGAGAGGCTGTTGGCCTCTGAAGCCGCGGGAGAGTACCGTATTGGGAGAAGTAACGAACATCCGACCGTTGTTGACGGCACCGGTTTTCGCCGACTCAGGTATCTTTGTCTTAGAGGTATTGTTCGGAGGTATCGAATCGACCATTATCCATGGTTGGATGTGCCTCAAGCGGAAGACTTATTAAAACGGATTCACTGGGAGTTGGAACTGATTCGTGAGTCAGGGTATGCTAGCTATTATCTGTTCTTCAATGATGTCGTGTCCGCCTGTTGTGGGCAAGGCCTTACGTTAGCGGGTTGTTCGGAATCAACAGTAGCCCTGGTTTGTTATGTCTTGAGGATTAGTAATGTGTGTCCGTTTCGATTCCGTCTGAGTGTTGTTAGGTCAACCGTCCCATTGCCCTATGGCTATTCGAATCCTGGGAAGATTCATCTAGGCCTTCCGATAGATCAGCGCGAAAAGGTGATCGATCTTATCTCTTGCTACTATGGAGCTGATCAAGTGGCGGTGGTAGGTGGGGTTCTTAAGTTTGAAATTAAAGATTTGATCAATGCTATCGCGAAAACGATGAGTCTCTCTGAGAATGAATCACGGTACGTTGTAAGAAACCTAACCGTCGATGGCACTGCGACGGGAAGAATTCGAGGACCCAAGGAAGATAGGGAATTAGGGGATAGTTTCCGATCACGTTTGGAAGAAATTCGCAAACTGGCGGTTCGTTGGGACGGACTTCCGCGGGGTCCTGCTATTGATCCAGATCGATTGATGGTCGCATGTAAACCGGTTGCTGATTTTGGGCCATTGATCGATTTCGGATGCAAGTTACTGAGGACTCAATTATCGGCAATAGATGCGCAGGATCTCGGTTTACTAAATTTGGAAATCAAGGATCGTGTAGAGCCAAAAGTGATTCGAGATGTCTGCACGAATATTCAAGAAGAGTTGGGAGTAGTGTTGCAGATAGATCAGGTGGATGATAATGATCCGGGGATATATCGGTTCATGTCGAAAGCTCATGGAAGGGGTATGTTCCATGTCGAATCGCCGGTTATTCTTAAACTACTGCGAGCTTACCGCTGTGAAGATATCGATTGTTTGATCGGTGTACTTTCGGGTTCATCATTCAAGGGCGTTGATAGTGATGAAAGCCTGGCTTACACCAAACAGTGTCTCGGAGTAGAAGATGCTGAGCCTACCGACTCAAATTTAAAACAGATTCTTAAAGATACTTCGGGGCTTATAGTCTACGAAGAGCATATTTCTGAAGTAGCCCACATGTGGGCGGGAATGGAATTGAGCCGAGCCCATTTATTGCGGCGAGTGGTATCTGAAAAACGAAAGGATCGGGAGTTTCGTGAACTCAAGAGTGAGTTTTATCACTGCGCAATCAATCGAGATAGGGATGAGGTAACGATCGGCGTAGTTTGGAGACGATTGGTGAGTTGTTCAGCTATGCTCCTTAATCGAGCGCAGGTTGCTTTCCACGCTCTGGAAGCATTCCAAAGTGCGTATCTGAAGAAGCACTATCCGGGTTATTTTTTTGCCGCTGTGCTGGAGAATGGGTACGGTCTTTATCATTCGCTTGTCTATGTTCTAGAAGGATTGCGTTGTGGGTATCGCTTCGAATTACCAGATGTGTCCCGATCAATTTCCTGTTATTGGTTCAGTGCAAATGCGATTTACGCTCCAGTGGCTAGTGTGAGCGGCCTTAGTCCGGATTTTCTAAGTGTCTGGAAGGAGGAGATTGAGAAGGAGAGATTTTCTGATTGGAACAATTTCTTAGAGCGGGTACTTCCCGATCAGACTGATTTGCTGCTCTTGGCCCGGTCCGGAGCCTTGCGCCCTTTCTTCGATGGTCGTGGTGAGGCGGTTTGGAATGCGAAGTATTATAAGCGAGATGAATTTATCGAAGGAGCCGCTGAGCTATTTCAGAAAGAAGTTTCTCCTGAGCATGTGCCATTGAAGAAGTTCGGCGCTCAACAATGCGCGGCTTGGGAGACTGAATTACTGGGGTATCCGGTTTCAGTGTCTCCATTTGAATACTGGTTGGGCTCTGTTGATCGTGGAGGATCTCCTCAGGTGGGTTGCCTAGGTGATTTTGCGGGTCAAACAGTCGAGTTGGTAGGGATCGTGTTGGTTGCGAATTGCCCGGAGGATGTTGAGACGATGGTGGTCTTTGATGAGAGCGGATGCGCTGATGTGTTGGTTCCTCCTGAGTTAAGACGAATGGTAGGGCGCCTAGCTGCCTGTCCACAGGTGATTCGAATGCGAGTAGCTGTCGAATGCGATGAAACCGAAAATGCCCTAGAACTGCGGTTAATGACAGTGGTAGACTTCCGAGTTGGTCGAAAGGAAAGAAACAGTGAGTTTGCTTGTGTCAGTTGATAGCCAAGTTGCTTAGCTATTCATCGTTAGCCTAGACGGCTGCAACTGATTGTAACTCGGGTTTTAAGACGCCGATTACGGGTATGTTGCGGTAGCGCCCTGCGAAATCGAGTCCGTAGCCGACCACAAATTTGTCTGGGATCGTAAATCCGACGAAATCAGCGTGATACTGAACGGTGCGAGTGCCTTGTTTTTCCAACAGCATGCAAGAGCGTATGCTCGCTGGGTTTAGCTCCGATAGAATATCTACTACTTTTGAAATGGTTTTTCCAGTATCCAAAATGTCGTCTATGATCAGCAC
>CALGUT010000647.1 GCA_937920335.1 uncultured Opitutales bacterium | reverse complement strand
AGCACCTAACTCACCTTTACATCGCTCTCTTGCACTTCAAAGTTGAATCCACCAGGGATTAAAACTGGAGCTAATATCAAAAATCGAAAGTGATTTTTCACCGCGGGCTGCTGCCAACAACAAGTCTCCGTTAACTTCCAAATCTATTACCTCACCATCATTCGTAGCTATTCCCAGAACCCCCAGAGCTGCGGGTTGGTTGTCCAGAGGGTTGCTGTCGCTGGCAAGCTCTGCTCCGTCCGGGATTCCATCGCCATCACTATCAGCATCATTCGGATCGGTACCGACAATTTCCTCTGCAAAATCCGGAACATCATCTCCATCAGTATCGGGTTCTGTTTCATCGGCTTCAAAGAAATGACTAATAGGGATTTGTGATATGCCCCCTGCTGAAGGAGTTCTAAAGAAAGACAAAGAGATTTCGTTGCTGTCCGGCTTATAGTAGGTCAATTGAAATGCCGAATCCGGGGGCAATATCATGTTGTCGATTCTACCAAGCTTGTTGGTAAATCCGCGGCGTATGGTGGGTTCATTTATGCCGACTAATCGATAGAAATGTTCACCAGGTAATACAGAAGGTGACATCACGTAGGATCTGGGTCCTCCACCTCCGGAGCCTCCACCTCCGCCACCGCTGTCGCCGTTGCTGGATTTAGACAAAATTATCGGAGGATCTGGAGGAGGAGGGTAAAGTTCCTTCCATAGATCTGCCATATAATAGTTCCAGAAAAAGTATGGATCGTCGTAGGGAGTATTGTTCTGAATGGATTGGAGAGCAGTCTGCATGCTTTGAGCGGCACTCAAGAATTTCAGGCGATCTGCCTCATTGATCCCGTTGGTATAACGCTCGTTGAGTAGATTGATCAAGGCATTCACTTCACCATCAGAAATGGTCGATGGTTTTAACGGACTTCCCAGGATAAGATTTTTCTCAGTTTCTCCTATAAAAAAGTCATCGACCAATTGTTCGAAAATAAAGGGGACGTATTGAGCGGCGTCGGAATAGACCCAGGTCTCATCGCCTAGGAAAGTGATTTTAAAATCAAAAGCTGCCTGAATGACTGCCATTTGAAGTTCGAAATATTCACTGTACTTAGCTGCCCTGGGAAAGTCTTCGGAATCCATCAATTCGAAGTAAGCTTTTACCGCTTTCAAATCTTCGATTTTGGCAAGTACATCTCCGTTATTTGGATTTAGGAAGTTCGATGGTGATCCACCGCCACCACATCCAAGTACGTCCGTTATTCTGTCCAAGGCTCCGGCCCAGCTATCAACGATGCTGGGAAGTGTTAGTGCAACACCCAGAATTCTCGAAGCCGGATCCGGTGAGGGTGGATTAAGCAGTGCAGTCGGTGCGGCTAGGGCGGTGTTGTAGGCCGCCGCTTTCATAAATTCTGAACTTCTATTGGGGGCGATGTAGCTGTCTACGGCTGCTCCTACAGAATTTACGCCCGCAGTTATTCCAAGACCGACGCCCGCCGGAATGGATTTAGGAATAGCCAATGCGGTACCGAGCCCGGCCTGTGCGATTCCGCTGATTGCCAGTGCTCCTTTTGTCTCACAATCGTCGTCTTCGCATCCATTTGGATCCTGGCAGTCATCTCCATCATCATCATCGGGTCCCGGGCCTCCTGGGTCGGGGCCACCGCCACCGCCACGGCCAGAGGTGCCGGGAAAGGGTGCGTGCCATCCTGGCTGTCGAATGCCGACTCCAGGGTCGCTTGAAACCGTCAATCCATCTGCACTCACAGTCATTGGTCCTCCTAGTTCCCACAGACCGGTATCGTGATTGAAACTCCAAAGTGCAGACTTAGATCCTGCTGGAAGAGTAGTTCCTGTTACAGGATCGGGCAGATTTGGGAAAACGACCGGTGCCGGTTGATCAAAATTGTCAGGTCCGTCTGTCTGGACGGTTATTACAATGGGTGGGTTTAGGCCTTCGGGCAGAGGTTCGGGAATACGATCAGGCGCTACCGGCGCAATGCCTACCATACCGCCCCGAGTTCCCTCCTCGTTAAAAAGCGAGTTGGCTGGAACGGTTACACGAACGCCAATGAGCTCCGGTGATTCATCAATGACCGCCTGAGGAAATTCGACTACCGTACTTTCGGTCTGGCTGACAGAACTTAAGGATCCACCCGTGATAAGCGGAAGGTAGATTTTCCCAGTTTCATTTACTAGATTGTTCGTTCGGCCTGGTTTGGCGAACCAGGCTTTCCCGATGAATGGGTAGTAATCACCATTTGGAAAGGTTCCTGTTACCGGTCTCCCGTCTATATTTACAAAGAAGCGGCCGGCTGGACTGGGATTGAGTGTAAAAGAGCCATCTCCGGCCGTGGTGGTCCGAATGGTATCTTCTGCTCCGACTACTTCAATGACGACACCGGCGAGAGGAACATCGTTATCCAGATCATTTTTCCTAGAGCGAAGAACGGTTCCGCTAATAGCAGTACCAGGTAAGGCGCTGATGGATACAGTACTAAAATCCAAGCCGAATAGGCCACCGGCTTGACTATCCCTATCCGGATCGAAGTCGCGACCCAAAATATCTTTAATTCCGGCTCCGTCAAAAATGACCCGAACTTGTGAATTGTCGGGGAGGGGATCGAGATAGAAGAGTGTGGCTTTGAGTCGGTCGGAAGAGACCTCGATGCGAGTTAGCAGTTTTTCTCCGCCAAACAGAGCAAAGAAATTCTCGTTAGAAATGATCGCATTTTCAGCAAGCGGGAGAGTGAAATAGAGAATGGTTTCTCGCTTAACTCCCACATTGCTGTCACCTCGTTGAGGCAAAGTCTCACTGATTGCCGCCATGGGAATCTCCTGCGGTCCTTGGCTTTCCAGGACGATGGCTGCCAGCGCCTCCACATCGATGTTGTTCAAGGTCCCATTTTGGTCGAAATCGACGTAAGGGACGGCTTCAGGTTCGATGAACTGGATACCTTGTATGTGATTTGCCAATATGGCGATGTCGGCGACCGTAGCATCGAAGTCATTGTTGAGATCCCCAGGGACCGTTGTATATCCCCTTAATTTAGGTGCCAAGCACAGCGCTAGGGTTAGGCATGTAGCTACAAGAAAAAATGATGGAAACTTGTAGCTAGTTAAGGACAGCACGGGGTTTTATCACTGAGATCGTTGAGTCTGTCTTTGTAAATATTCAACTTTACATAGGTATAAATATAAGGGAAACTCTTATAGGGAATCGGGGAAACTATACGTGTTATACTGTAATATTTTTAAAGATTGGATGCGACTTGTAGGTGTCGCCGGATACCCGATTCTTGTTTTTGAGATTTTGGTCACGAATGAAACTTGATTTGCGTTCAGGAATTTGTCTTTTAATTGGAACACTTTCGAATCAACGAAATCTTAAGAACTCTATGAAAATACGCTTACTCTCTACGTTTATTGCATTCATGGTCGCTTTTGGCGGTCTAAACCTAACCGTTCTCAACGCTGGTTCTCACGCAAGTAAGGACCACGAACACACGCCTCTCGAAGACGAAATGGAAGCGATCAGCAAGGCTTTCCGTACTCTACGTCGCCAAGCCAAGGATCCAGCTAAGAACGCTGCATCAGCTGAACTCGCAGGTAAAATGCACAAAGCTGCGGTTGCTTCTTTGGATTTTGAGCCGGCTTGGACCGCCGAGCAACCTGCAGGTGAGCAGGCTGACTTCGTAAAAGGTTATAAAAAAGAGATGGAGAAGTTCGTTGGTATGCTCGCTGACCTGGAGAAAGCCTTCAAGGCAGACGATAATGCGAAAGCCGAAATGATCATCGGCAAGCTCCGTGACCAACAAAAATCGAGTCATAAGGAATACAAAAAGCCTGACGACGATTAAGTCTTACAGGTTGAGGCTTCAATAGACTTTCAAAAGCCAGTCCGTTTAGGGGCTGGCTTTTTTCTTGGAGTCGTTGATAGGTCTAAGAACGTTTTCAAATACTTCATGACCTACTCTTTGTCCCAGGTCGATGCCATCAAGATTGGAGAAGATAAAGTGAATGCCACCGTAGATCCGGCTCATGCCTACCTCGTCTTCGCACTCACTAATCGAATCAAATTGCCTGACTACTCCGGGAAGAGAATCGCTAGTCGTTGAAAATTGGATACGATCGGTGTTCATGAATCTACGCAGCACTTCTGCGCCGGCACCTGTGTAGGTCGAGTGGCCTGAAACGTATTCTGGATGCGGAGGTGCCTCAAGTAGTGAATTCCAGTTTGGATCTGCGGTGGTCTTAGGATTGTTGTCTTGTTCGGCCAGGTGGATTGCATCGAGTGGCCGCCAGAAATGGTGTTCGTATTTAGCTTTCCAGGCGTGGATGCCTGCGTCCGCAAGTGCGAGATTCATCAAAGCCAATAGCCGCAAGCATTCAATGAGTGGAAGTTTACGTTCCGCGATTATATTGCAAGCAATTTGGTTCCAATGACCGGCCGGCGTGGCTGTGTAGGTAAAGCAGGACCAGAAATGAGCGATTTCAGTTTGTTCTGGTGTTCGTGTGGAACTGTCGATTGCTCCGAGGCTCCTCACTTGAATCCATGCGTATGCGTAGTCTTCGCTGGGCAATGCTGGAGGACCCGTAGTAGAGATATCGGATGAGAGGGGTATGCAGAAAGGAGTGACTTTCTCCCATTGAGGAGTTTCCGGTGGGCGGAATTTGGGAGGTGTCCGTTTCCAGATCCCGATTTCATCTCTGGGAATATACGTGATGGAGTTTGAACTACCGTCGCTGGATCTTCGATTGAGCATCCGCTCGGCAACTTGGGCGCCAAATTTTTGGGCCTCGAAGTCAGGTTGCCCGATCGCCCTTAGCTGACTCTGTTTCAAGTCTCTGAAGACGCCGGTAAAACCAGGGAATTCGAGCTCAGCGATTCTGGAAGCCGCATCGATCGCCGCCTGATAGGGATCCAAATCCCCGCTTGAAGGTTCAATCTCGATGTAGGCTTCGTATTGAGGATCCAGTGCATTAAACGCATCGAACATTGCAGTATAAAACATCGCCATCTTTCTTGAGGCTACGCCCGGAGGCGAGGAATTCTGGCGAATCCCTTCGGTGATAGCGTCGTTCCAGTCTTGCACGATCTCAGCGTCACTAAGCGCCTTGCAGGGTGAAACCGCTACGAAACCTAGTAGGAAGATCTGACTACATGTCCGGATAAGATGGGAGTAATTCATGTATGAGCGAGAATACGATTCAAACGATATCTCGTATGGAGTCGAACCTTGATTGGCGTTTCGCTTTCTTACTGATACAAAGAAAATAAGGGTGACTGCTACTCCATGTTGTATCAACTTTATGATTATGAAAATTCGTTCTGCTCTAATTGTTACCCTGCTTTTTGCTAACCTGCTTTCCGTGGCCAATGCCCATGATACTCGCGTCTACGAGATGCGCACCTATTTTGCCGAGGACGGCAAATTGGATGATTTGCTGGCTCGTTTTAGAGACCACACCTGCGGTTTATTCGAAAAATACGGCATTGAGAATGTTGGGTACTGGGTGCCCAAAGATAATGCTGACAACAAGTTGGTTTACATTATCGCTTATCCAAATCGCATCGACCAGGAGCATATGTGGAAGTCTTTTTTAAATGATCCTAACTGGAAAGCAGCCTATAAGGCTTCGACTGCTAACGGTAAGCTTGTTAAAAAAGTAGATCGTATCTTTATGTCGCCCGCTGAATTCTCCGTGCCGATCGTAAAAGTGAGCTCTGGAGACGAGCGTTTGTTCGAAATTCGAACCTACATCGCTAACGAGGGTAAATTACATCACCTCGATGCTCGTTTCGAAGATTTCACGATTCGCTTATTCGAGAGACACGGCATGGAAAATATCGCTTATTTTCACCCGATGGCAGATCAGGATGGAGCGGGGCAGACCCTCATCTATTTCCTGGCTCATGAAAGTGAGGATTCTCGCAAAGCAGGTTTTGATGGTTTTCGCGTAGACGAAGAGTGGAAGGCCGCACGGGCGGCTTCTGAAGAAAGAGCAGGCGGCGGTTTGACCATCAAGGGTGGCGTTAAGTCAGAATTTCTCATTCCGACGGATTTCTCCCCCATGCGCTAGTAGAAAGGGTGTTCCCTGGCACCTAATCAGTCTAAATGAAGGCCCCTGTAATCTTGTATCTGCTCACGCTAGGCTTTGGGGTGTCTACCTACGCGGTTGTTGAAGTATACGACTACCCGGATGTCATTGTTCGAGGTGATCTTGGAGAGCATTCACGTTCGAAGTTATTCAAAGTGACGCTTTCTCAAGGTGGAAATGACTACTCCCCCTATGTGATGTACGATCGGAATCAGGAGCCGCATGGTAATCTGGCTTTGAACCCTGACAATCACTGGACGAATTTTTCATTCTCCGGAGCGATTACGATCAGGATCACCCGTTTGGATGGCCAAGATTTTGAATGGTGTCGTGCGCTGCCTTCGGCAAAGGGGTTCCATGTAGATTTGGACGGTGCCAAGGCGATCATCCGTATCCCGGAACAGGTCAATCCGCTTCAATTGTTTATCGAGATGAATGATATGAAACGGGACGCACTTTTGATATTCGCAGATCCGCTTGAAACGGACGCTTCAGACGGGGCGTCGGAAGACACTGCCGTCATTTCGCCTGGCGAGTCGATTGACTCGGTTATCGAGAAGATGACGGGTGATAAGACTACTGTGGTTTTTGAGAAGGGTATTCACCGCTGGGGTGATAAGACGGGAAACGACTATGCGGGGTATAAACTGCCGATCGTATCCGGAAAACGGATCTATATCCCGGGAGGGGCTTACGTGGTGGGAACGTTTAGTGGATTGAATCAGAGTGATTGGAAACTGTACGGGCGTGGAGTTATCTCCGCCTGTGGACTTGAACGGATTCCTCAGATCGCGGGTATCCCGTTTTCGATGGTTCACGCAGATGGGGTGGAGGCAGAAGGGCAGGTTATCGAAGGTATCGTTTCTATATGTCCCCCGCACTTTAACATAACC
>CALGUT010000646.1 GCA_937920335.1 uncultured Opitutales bacterium | reverse complement strand
CGAAAAGGGTGTGACGATGGCCAAGACCGGCCTCAAAAGCTTTGTCTTCTTCCTGGTTGCTTTGGTTCTGGCAGGAATTTTTATGGCCTACGCAAAATCTGGAGGCGCCGCGACGACCAACGCACTTTCCCGAGTCGCCGGCGATCCCCGCGGCCCGGCGTTCGTGACCCTCTGTGTGGGGACTGTCCGTTCAGTGGCAGTTGGGGTAATCGGAGTGGCCGTTATCCAGGCTTTGCTGCTGGGAGTCGGCCTGATGCTCGCAGGGATTCCAGCTGCTGGCATATTGACACTCGTCGTTTTCATTCTGGCCATCCTGCAGTTGCCGGCATTGCTGATCTCACTCCCCGCCATCATGTACCTGTGGAGTAACGGTGACGGATCCGTCTTAGTTAATGTTCTGTTGACCATCTTCCTCCTCGTAGCCGGAGCAGTAGATAACATACTCAAGCCTATGCTACTGGGACGGGGTGTTGATGCGCCCATGCCTGTGATTCTCATCGGAGCCCTGGGCGGGATGGCAACGGCCGGCTTCGTCGGACTTTTTCTTGGAGCCGTCATTCTGGCTATCGGCTACCGGCTCCTGAATGATTGGCTGAATAATCATAAAGAGGCCGAACCTGCGTTGGTTTCTGAAGCATGATCCGACTCGCGGCTTCCTTTCTGAACTCGTGCATCAGAGCCGCGACGACAGTCACAGTTCCCTTGGCGCTTATATTGGTTCTGTCCACCAGTTGTAAAACGCTTGGGCCGGACTATGAGGAGCCTGCGGTAGAATGGTTGCAGGACTGGCAACCGGATTTGTATGGCCAAGTAGGCAATACACAGAAGCAGACTCAGACTGACCTCTCCTTCTGGTGGACACTTTTCAACGATCCGGTCCTCAATCGACTGATTGCCGATGCCCAATCCAATAATCCGGGTATACGTCTAGCCGGTTTGCGTATTATCGAAAGCCGTGCAGCGCTGGGAATTGCTAACAGCACCCGTTACCCGCAAGTGCAACAAATTGATGCATCCGCCGCCGTCATCAATTCCCAACAAATTGGAGGTCCCGGTAGCGAAAACAATCAGACTGCGGCAATCTACGATGCGGCCTTTAACCTGGGATGGGAACTCGATTTCTGGGGGCGTTTTAGTCGGGCCATCGAATCGGCGAATGCTGCGTTTTTTGCGTCGGTTCAAAACCAGCGCGACTTCCAGATGCTCCTGAATGCCCAGATTGCTGATCTCTACTATGCATACCTCACCACACGCGGCCGTATCGCTATCGCCCAACAGAACATAGCACTGCAAAGACGAAGCCTGGATATTACACAGCGGCTATTTGACCGCGGTCAGGACTCCGAACTCAATCTGCAGCAAGCGAAAACCCAGTATTTGGCAACCCTTTCCACCATTCCTGCCCTCGAGTCGTCCCTCATCCAGATCCGCAACGCTTTAGCGGTCGTGTTAGGCCGACCTCCCGCCCCTATCCCTGAATTGGAAGACCAACCGGATTCCCTTCCTCAAATCGAACCGCTTCAGGTCCAGGCGTTCCCTTCAGAATTACTCTTGCGCCGCCCCGACATACGCGCGGCAGCATGGTCGGTGGCCGCACAATCCGCCCAAATCGGAATTGCCGAGGCAGACTACTACCCCGCCATCTCCCTCTTTGGTTCCCTCGGGCTCTCCGGGTCCTCCCTTTCATCGTCGACCGATACCGTGTCTTTGGCCGCTGGCCCCAACATCCGATGGAATATCTTTGATTATGGCCGAATTGAAAACAACGTCCGCCTCCAGGATACCCGCCTCCAGCAGGCCATTGAAAACTTTCAAAACCAGGTCCTGTTGGCCGCTAAAGAAATTGATGATGCGGCCATCACGTTGTAAAAACCCGTGAGCAGCAAGAACCTCTGACGCAATCCGTCCAGGCAGCTGAGCGTTCATTAAAACTGGCCCAAGACCGGTTTGCCGAAGGTTACGCGGACTTCCAACGAGTACTCGACGCCCAGCGCGCACTGGCCGCCCAGACAGAACGGAATTTGATCAACCAAGGCAACCATGTCAGCGCAGTTGTCAGCTTTTACAAAGCGATTGGTGGGGGCTGGACACCGACTCCAGAGGACGCCCTCATTCCCGCCAGAACCCGGGACGCGATGGAAGCCCGGACAGATTATGGGGACCTCCTAGATGAGCCTTCCCCCGAGCCAGAACCTCTTTCTTTGAAGCGCCATGACTGATTCACCAAACCCACCCGAAAAGGACGAACCCGTTCCCCAAAAAGAAACCCCGACCGAACCTCCTGCAGCTCCCCCTCAAAAACCGGCCGGAGCCGTCACCGCTAAACTCGGTGGCCTGCTTGTCCTAGGATTGATTGTAAGTAGCCTGACCTGGTACCTTCTGGCGGACCGATACACCCCTTACACGACCCAAGCGCGGGTATCCGGGTATGTCGTGGGAGTCGCGCCAAAGGTAGCCGGTATCGTGACTGAAGTCTGGGTCCAAAACAATCAGGAGGTAGAGGCGGGAGATCCACTTTTCCAGATCGATCGTGCTCAATATGAGATTGCTTTGAACCGGGCACGGTCGGATATGGAAAACACGCGCAGTCAGGTGGAGGCAGGGTCAGCCGCTGTGGAGTCAGCCCGAGCCCGTTTGACCTCGGCACAAGCCAACCTGGTCAAGGCCGAAAAGGCACCACACGCCTCGTTCGCTTACGGGAAGAAGATCCCGGCACGATATCTCTGCGACGTCTGGAAGTGTCGCAGGCATCCCTCGAGATTGCCCGGGCGCAGGTCTTGGCTGCGGAGGCCGATATCCAGCGCGCTATCGAACAGAAGGGTGGCCTGGATGATGACACAAATGCCATCTTACAAACCGCCCAGAGCGCGGTGGAAAAAGCGGAGCTCGATCTCTCCAACACTCAGGTCCTGGCTCAATCCCGTGGGTTGATTACTAACTTTCAGGCCGAAGTCGGCCAATTCGCAGGAACCGGGAACCCGGTCCTCACACTCATTTCGCTGCAGGAAGTCTGGATCGATTCTGAATTTACCGAGAACAACCTGGGCCACATGAAAACAGGACAGCCTGTAGAGATCGTCTTTGATTCCCTTCCGGGAAAGGTTTATTCTGGAACGATTCGCAATATCGGTCTGGGTGTCAGCGCCGGTAAAGCCTCCCCTCCCGGCACACTCCCGAGTATAAGCAACAACCGGGACTGGCTTCGTCAGGCACAACGCTTCTCAGTCCAGGTCGACATCGGAAAAGACCAGCTTCCGGCAATTTACGGCCAGCTCCGGCTTGGCGGACAGACCTCTGTCATGGTCTACACCGGAGACCGACCTTTGCTGAACCTACTGGGCCGGCTCTATATCCGTATGATGAGTAAGCTCTCCTACGCATTTTAACAGGTCCAGCCCGTATGATGATTCCTGTTCCAGCTCGTCGCGTTTTCCGGCTAGGGCTCACAATGGCCCTATCGCTCGCGGTCGCCTATGGCTTGGGAAAACCGCTACCTTACCTGGCCCCGATATTTGCCCTCTTCCTGACGATGGCTCCCAAGCCACCTATGGGAGCTAAAAGCCTGATTGGCTTATCCGTGGTCGTCGGTATTCTAACAGGTAGTGGTTTGCTGGTCATCCCCCTGCTGGAGCATTACCCCTTTACCGCACTCCTCGTCGTTCTGGTAGGTTTGTTTGTGGCGAATCTGATGAGTGTCGCTAAAGGAAAGGGAGCGGTGGGCTCTTTGCTCACCGTCGGGCTCGCCATGATCTCTGCCGCGGGCACGCTTAGTTTCTTTGCCGGGGTTCTCGTCATCCAATCACTTATCCTGGGAATCGTTATTGCAATCGTGTGCCAATGGTTGATCTATCCCTTTTTTCCGGAAGAGGCGCTTCCTCCAAAGGCGAAGAAAACACAGGCGTCCTCTGAAGATTCCGTCTGGCTGGCGTGGCGTGCTACCCTCATCGTATTTCCCGCCTATGCCCTGACCCTCACCAACCCAACTGCCTACCTCCCGATTATCATGAAATCGGTATCACTCGGGCAGCAGGGATCCGTCCTCGACGCCGGGAAGGCCGCACGCGAACTACTAGGATCGACCTTCCTGGGTGGATGCTTAGCCGTCGTCTTCTGGTTTGCGCTTAGCTTCCATCCGAATCTATGGATGTTTTTTTGTGGATGCTCGCTTTCAGCTTATTCGTGGCGGTCAAAATTTACCGACTAAGCACCACCAAGTATCCCCCGTCTTTCTGGGTGAACTCAATGGTGACGATGTTGATTCTGGTTGGCCCAGCCGTAGAGGACTCGGCCAACGGGAAAGACCCCTACACGGCATTTGCGGTGCGCATGAGCCTCTTTGTAGCGGTCACGATCTACTCCATCCTGGCGATCTGGCTGCTAGAATATTTGCGTAGTCGAAAGACTCTGGCCACTCCCCAATTCAAACCTCAAGAAAGCCTGCTATGATAAAAAACCTGCTCTGGGGAATCCCCGTTATCGCGATCTGCCTGGCATTGCAGATTCTATTGATCGTCTGGGCTACCCGTTACTACACCCGCCGTCGACCCACTGGTGACCTGGCCACTATGAGGCACCTCTTTTTCGTTATGAGCGGAGTCACCGTAATACTGGTCTGCGGGATTATGCTCCAGGTTTCGATCTGGGCGTTGCTTTTCATCATCCTCGGTGAATTCTCCAGCTTCGAGACGGCCGTTTACCATTCCGCAGTTAATTTTGCTACCTTGGGCTATGGAGATCTCGTGATGTCCGACACAAACAAGTTGTTAGGGCCCCTCCAGGCAATCAATGGCGTACTGATGATCGGCCTGGCCACGGCCGCATTGACAGCGACTATTCAGGATGCCTTTAAAGATCTCTTGGGAAGACAGCTTTTCCCATCAGACAAATCCTGATCTTCACCGAGGCACTCTTGATACATACAACCATACTGGCTTGGGAAATCCCGATCGATAACGGACATCCGTTCTCGTGACTTAAAATGGCGAGATTGGCACACAGGAACAGGTTGCCTTCAACCCGTTAGGCTTGTTCACTTATGCCTGACAAAACTTCCAAAGGGAGGACAACTCCTCTCGCCAACCACGCCTCTATACCGAGTCGTAGCCGATATCACTCAAGCAAACTTCTACCAGTCAGAGGAAAACAAATTGCTCTCCGCGAAATCATCTACGGCTCTTATATAACGCTGGCGATCATCGTCAGAAATCCAGGCGATGCGAAAGCTGTTGCGTGCAAGTTCAAGCGTTTGCTCTCGTGAGAGATCCACTTCTTCGACCGTCAAGGCGAGCAGGTCACCGACATAGAGACTGCGCATCATGCCGGGATCGTCGGAGTTCACACATACCTGCACCCCGGCCTCCAGTAATGTCTTAATGGCTCCGGCACGCGATCCCATGCGACCGGGGATATCCAGATAAAGCAGGGTCGGACAGGCCGTTAGTCCGATTCCGCGGCGTCGAACGACATTCAGAAGCGCAGGGTCGTCGATCACATTGAGTCCATGGTCAATTCGCTCCACCTGCATGAGTTCAATAGCATCCCAGTGATGAGCCAAAGTATTGGGGACATTCACATCGCAGTGGGTCGTGAGCCGGAAGCCAAGCTCCCGGGCACGGGCGTATACCGAAGCGAATTTTTTCGGGAAATCTATCTCTTCGGGATTATCCAAACCAATCCCCAGAATCACATCCTGCCAACGAACCAGTTCTTCCAGATGCTTGGCGGCAGATTCGGCCGAACGATCGCGATTAAAACAGGCGATAAAATTGAGTGTAAGCCCCAATGACACGTTAGCCTCTTCCCGTGCCCGCAAGAGACCTCGCATAACGGTGTCCAGCGAGATACCCCGAACCGTGTGCATCTGCGGGTCGAAGAACAATTCTACATAAAGTACCCCTTGGCTGGATACTTTTCTGCAGTAAGCCATCGCCACTTCATAAAAGTCATCCTCAGTCCGCATGGCAGACAGCAGTTCCTCATACACTTCGATAAAACTATTGAGATCCCGCTGATCGAGCAATCGTTCCTGAACCGCTTCCAGAGAATCATACTTTGCCTCAAGCCCATTCTGTTCGATGAGTTTCAGGTAATGGTCCGGCTCCAAGGTTCCTTCAAAATGAATGTGTAGCTCCGCCTTCGGGACGTTCAAAGCGAACGCTCGCTTTTCTTCGGAGAGCGCCGCGGTAAGCGTGTGCGCAAGAAAACAAGTTAAGAACAGAATAAACAAACGGTGCATGATGAACCTTAACAGCAAGTTATGGACCTCATCAATGATTCATCTAAAATTCTGGCGGCATAGTCTTGCCCTCGAGAGAGACCGTTAAATAGTTAAGTCACTCTAGACACTCGAAACCCACAATTTCTAACGATGAAACGACGAGACTTTCTCAGGGCAGCCGCTGCCGGCATCACCGCAACCGCCGCCCGACCAGGCCTTCTGGCTGCTGATCGCCCCCAAAAGCCTAATGTCGTTTTCCTCTTCGCAGACCAAATGCGAGCCCAGGATCTGGGGTCCATGGGCAACTCCCAAATCATTACTCCCCACCTCGACCAACTCGCCAGCGAAGGACTCCTCGTCAAAAACATGATCGCGGCCTCGCCGGTTTGCACCCCCTACCGTGGGCACCTAATGACAGGACGCTACGCTCACGCGACTGGAGTTGTGCACAACGATATCAAGCTGCCCAACTCCGAGATCACGATCGCGGATCAAATGGTAGAGGCCGGCTATCATACCGGCTACATCGGCAAGTGGCACCTGGCTGGTCATCGCGACAATCCAGTAGCGAAAGAAGATCGTCGCAACTGGCTATTCTGGGCCGTGCGCAATTGCTCTCACGCACACTTCGAACCGCAATACTGGATCAATGATGAGACAGAGCCAGTCA
This sequence comes from uncultured Opitutales bacterium, assembly GCA_937920335.1. Classification (GTDB taxonomy): domain Bacteria; phylum Verrucomicrobiota; class Verrucomicrobiia; order Opitutales; family UBA2995; genus UBA2995. Next base: position 4,373 of record CALGUT010000646.1, on the reverse strand, counting down.
CGGTTGATGGCTGGGAGCCTGACGTGCAAACCGATGTCGCCATCGAATATATACGCGAACACCGCGATCATCCATTTTTCCTGACCGTGTCCTACGGCCCACCACACAATCCCTACAAAGCACCCGAGCGTTTCGTAAAACAATACGAGGGCCGTGAACTGAAAGAACGCCCGAACGTTCCACCGCGTAAAGAGAAGGATAAGGATCAACTACTTCACTACGATGCGATGGTCACCAGCCTCGACGAATGCGTGGGTCGTATCACCTCAGAACTGGAAGCGGCCGGACTCACCGAGAATACGATTCTGGTCTTCACCTCAGACCACGGAGACATGCTGGGCTCGCAAGGACATCCGTTGAAGCAACGCCCCTGGGAAGAGTCGATCAACGTGCCCTTCATCATCCGCCAACCCGGTAAAATCAAAGCCGGGCAAAAGCGCGACTGGATCGTTTCTTCAGTGGATCTTATGCCTACGCTGCTCGGCCTATGTGGAGCTAGCATTCCTGACAAGGTTCAAGGAATCGATCACTCACAAGTGTTCCAAGGTAAAGCAGCTGAGAAACGGGATTCAGCCTATCTGTTCAATACGCACAATGGAGGTGGTCCCGGCTGTGACTGGCGCGGAATAAGAACCAAGGACTGGGTCTACGTATATCACATGCAGGGCGATTGGATACTCTACGATCTGAAAAAGGATCCTTATCAGTTAAACAACCTAGTCGATAATCCCGCCTATAAATCGAAGCGGAACGAGCTGCACCAAAAACTGGAATCCCTGCGCGCTGAACTCGGCGAGGATCTCCCCTTAAATGGCAGACTCCCTGAACCCATTCGTCTTCCAAAATTGAGCTAGGCAAAAAAGCCAGCCCGTCAAATGATCAGGTTATCGGTAATCCGTGGGCTGATCGCCAGGCCGGATCTACCTTGAGTAGATCGAGTCCCCGTTGCGCCAAAGACAGGAACTCGTCCTCGCTCAACGCATCCACTCGACGGAAGGTGGCCAATAGCTGATAAAGATGTTCCATTTTGTTGATACCAATCACAGCGGTGGACAGACCGTTTAAACTCAAGGTGTAACGTAAAGCGTTTTCATAATCCTCCTCCGGCAATCGGAAGTCGTTCCCTTTAGCTCCGCCAAACACTTTCATCGATACCAAGCCGATATTTTTCTCTAACGCCCGGGCCCATACTTTGTGCTCAAAGTCGTAAGTGTGCTGATTGACGAAGTTAACCGCATTCATCAGAACATCCACCTCGCCGGAGTCTATGGCATAGTGAAATCTGCTGGGGTGAAGGTGTCCACTGGCTCCGATGAAACGGATCACGCCTTTCCGTTTCGCCTCACGCAGGGCTCCCATAGCTCCCTGTTCGCTGAAGGCAAAATCAAGGTCGGGCCAACGCTCCATATGCCCGAGATTGTGTAGATGAACGAGATCAATATGATCAGTCTTCAAATGTTTCAAGCTCTGGTTGAGCAACTCCCACGTGCCTTCGTAGGTGTGGGCTTCCGTCTTGGTGACGAGGAAGACCTGATCACGCTTGCCCTTCAAAGCCTGACCCAACCTGCGCTCAGATTCTCCCTTGGAGTAGTTTGGGGCAACATCCATGTAATTGATGCCTTCATCAATCGCCTTTGCGATTATTTCCGATACTCTTAAGGCGTCTGTATTGTCCCGACCTAGAGGTGCCGTGCCGATACCGAGTTTGGAAACCTGCACGCCAGTCCGCCCAAGGGTTGCAAGCGGCATCCCCTGATCGGTTGAAGCGGCAGCCCAGGAAGAAGGGCTGAGGCCTTTAAAGGCGAACAAACCACTACTGGCCAACGCGGTTGCTTTAATGAACGCTCTTCGTTTCATAACAAATGGGGTTAATGGATTAGAACAAGGGCACAACCCAGATCGTATGACCGCCATGGACGCGCCAAAACTTAAGTAACGAAAGGTAAGACCAAAAACGTGAATTCGCAACTCAATGATTTACCTTCAGCCACGCCGGAGACGTATTAAGAGGCACCATCACTACGGTCTGGGCTACTTGAACCCCAACCGTATCTTCACACCGAGTTTGGGACACTCAGAATCCTAAACAGCCCACCATTCCCGGGTCGGTCGATTCCTCATTGCATTGGCGTGCGCGTCATCAACAAAACTTTCACGAACAGGATCCCATTTTAGCGGTCGTTTCAATTCGATACCGATATTTGCCAAGTGACACAAAGTAGCCGACCGATGGCCAATTTCTACTCCGGCATGTAAGTCTTCTGACTTACGGGAGCGAACGCAGCTCAACCAGTTGGTCAGATGCCCGCCCTTGGTATGACGCATGGAAACCGGAAGATCATTCGTATGCCTACGAATCAGCTCTTTCGGCGTGGTGTATAGTTCACCGCGGTTTACGTATAGCTGCCCTTCCGTTCCATAGAACGTCACGCCGTTCTTACCAGTTTTCAGATGCATAGTGATTCCACTGGCGTATTCGAAATCCACGTCGATATCGAAAAATGAGCTGTGTCGTGAACCGAAGGGATTACGCTCCCCCATCCCCCGCACCATAACCGGTCCCGTATCATCCGTTCCGAGGCCCGATTGAGCAGTATCCAGAAAGTGGGCACCCCAGTTAGCGATTTCACCGCCCGAGATTTCCGGGACAAACCGAAAGTTATAATGGACCCGCTCGGAATGATAGTCACTCCACGGAGCCGGGCCCAGCCACATATTATAATCCAATTCAGGAGGCACCTCTTCGGGCTCCCAGATCTCGGCGTTGCCGGATCGGGTTTTGATGGATACTTCCACATGCTTCACCTCACCGATCAGACCATTTCGCACAATCTCCGAAGCGATGACGAATCGCTCATCGGACCGTTGCTGACTCCCGACCTGAACGATCTTTTCATGCTTCTTGGTCAATTCAACTAACTCACGCCCCTCCTGAATGTGAAGCGAAAGGGGTTTCTCCACGTAAACATCCTTACCCGCCAGAATTGCGGCCTTGGCAATCGGCACATGCCAATGATCGGGCGTAGCGATCACCACTGCATCTATAGCCTCATCAGCCATCACTTCCCGAAAGTCTGACATCCCCTTCACTCCTCGATATTCGGATTTACCGGTTTGCTCAGTATATTGCTTCGACGCGTTTTGAATCGCTTCCGACTGAACCTGACGATCGACATCGCATACCGTCACAAGCTGACAATGGTCATCACTGACCAACGTCGGCAGGTGCACTCGGCCTCCCTGATTTTTGGCCCCTATCAACGCCAACTGAATTCGATCATTGGCTGACTTCTTCGGGGAAGATTTATCACTAGCAGATGCCGTAGATAAAAACTGAGTGGAGGTAGCCCCAATCGCACTCAGGGCCGTTAGCTTGGTGAAGTCTCTTCTATTCATGGGTATCTTTTAAGTAATCGACTGGAAAAAACTTTAAATGTATCAATAAGCCGAAACAAGTCGAGACCGCCTGTCGCTTTGCCTCCTGACAACACGTAATCGTATATGCGGAAAACCTTATCTTTCACAAAGGCGATTATAAGGTTCCGGGCGAACTAACCGGCAGAGCGAGAGCGTCCCGTGTTCTGGTCTGCTTCGCATCCGGTCATGTCGTCGATTAATTTGGAAACACGCGGCACTGCGAGGACGCAGTTGCCCTACCCTCTTCTGATACAGGTAATTATCCAATTAGCTGCTCAACCATAAAGGAGCGTGTTTCTCACCATACTTTTAGTTACACCCTTACCACTCGGCACACCGAACAAACCCTCTCGTTGAATAAAGTCTTACAACTATCTGCTCGCCAGTCCCAGGTATCCGTCGGTAAAGATTTATCCATGTATTCACGCTTTACTCCCCGCCCCCTTCTTCTCGCTGCTGCCTTCGCTTTTAGTTTACTACTAAGCGCCTGCGGCCCGAAACCATCGGCCGAAAACGCATCGGCAAAACCGGTTCTCCTTTACAGCTACTATTTCAATGCGGAAGGCGAAAACCGCTATCCAGCTGATGGTAACTTCAGCGAATACATGATGGAGCTGCAAAAAGACTTTGAGGTGCGGGTACATGCAGAACCGCTGAACGAAGAAACGTTAGCCGACGTCAAAGTGCTTTTGATCGCCAACCCCAATGATAAAGCAGTAGAAGGTTTTCCACCACCTCATCATGTCGACGATGTCGATATAAAGACACTCACTACCTTTGTTCAAAACGGGGGCGGGCTTATCACCAATCACAATCAGGAAAAGCACAATCTGGAGACCGAGAATTTTAACCGCCTGCTTAAGCAATTCGGGATCCAAACAACCGAGGACTACACAGAAGCGAAAGCCATCGAGCTCTCGGAAGATACGCCCATCATCGGTGGGCTCACCTGGGCT
>CALGUT010000645.1 GCA_937920335.1 uncultured Opitutales bacterium | reverse complement strand
GATTGACTGCCTATGCCTTGAAAACCCCTCGCCCTCAAAACTCAACCATGTTATGCAAAGTCAAACTTCGCACAATAACACGGTTTCTGCGAAAATCCAAAATCATACAAACTAGTAAGAAATTATGAAGCTGATGTTTATATATATTATAGGCGTTGAGGGATGCGGCCACCATGGATTTTTCCCTATCATGAGAAATTTAATACAATCATCATTAAACCAACCAGCGAACCTCTATTCAAGAGATCAAAAGTTACGGAATCAATTCAACAGAATTTGGTTAAGCAATAATCCGTTAAAAAATTTGCTTGGAAAATTTCAGACAAAACAACTCTTAAGAAAAATGAAGCGGCACAGCAGTAACGTGGACGACTGCGTTTATATACTCGAAGATAATTCCTTCCCATCCGACACTAATCGAAAGGTTGGTCAAGGTTGGGATCTGTTTAAGCTTTACGGTCTAATTCGTCAATTCGCGGAGATTCGATTGATTGTCCTTAACCGGAATCCGATAGCTGCAACCTTCTCTCACAAAGATTGGGATGGCGGATTTCGTCCTCATGCGGATGTCATTGCAAAACATCTGGACTATCTGGCTTCCGTAATCCAAAAAATCGAAGTTAGCCACGTTCGAAATATATCTTACGAAGACCTGTCCGCCTATCCTATACAAACAGTCAAAGGTATTATAGAATTTCTATCTTTGCCTAATGCAGACCACAATAGCGCCTACAAAGATTTTAAAGCGTCAAAAAAGAATTGGCGGGCGTCGCTGGACCCAGAAGAGGTTCAATGGGCTGAATCCGTGTTCTACGGCGAGCGGTCAAAGAGTTTGGAAATTTTATCTAATCCAGAGCAAAGCATAATTAAAAATCGACCTGAATTAATCTGTTAAGAAATAAAAACTGGGCGATTCAATTGAGTAAATGTTAATAGATACTTGGAAAACATTTACACAAATCGGGTAGCGAGAGGCATTAACTCTCCCCGCTCCCACAGCACCTTTCTATTACCCACAAGTTTCATATCTTGGCTGCCATAAAACATCCTTAAGTCAAATCAGTGAGTTGCTTCCATCCTCTCCATAAGGTGATTGTATTAGAGCGTCCGTCAATTTTTCGACCGAGATAGCCACCCAGTTTTGCAATCCAGATAATAGCCTCTCCGATATGTGGCGGTTTTTTAGTTACACTTGTGTTTTTTGTAACCTTAAGAGACAAGGCGTTCCATTGTAAACGTCCGGCATAGCACGTCTATACAGCGATCCTAATTTGAGTTATACTTAATGGATGGAGGTTTCCAGATCAGATCGTCGTTATGCTTATGAGGGAGTTGTTGATTTACGTAAAGGAGCACTAGGCCTGCGTGCCTTGGTAGGCAAACCTGAGGAAGACGCCTTGTATCTGTTTAGCAATCGCCGGCGCAACTTGCTTAAGCTTCTGAGTGTGGATAAATGGGGGACCTGGGCAGGTACTCGCCGTTTGCATCACAATCACTTTGACTGGCCGGAGGACCCGCGAGGTCGACAGAAGCTGACAGCCCAGGAGCTGGCTTGTCTGGTGATGGGAGGAGACTTAAAAAAGTTACGTCTAAAGGAACTCTTAGCTGGCTAATCGCAGGAAACTATGCTGTATTCATAATGTGCTTACATTGGAGCAACAGCGTGAACTTCAGAGCCGCAATGCGGTGCTGCAACGTCAGCTTAATGCAAGTAAACGCGAGACGAAAGTGCAGGAGGAGCAACTCGCCGAGCAGGAGTATCGGATCGAAAAGCTGAAGCGGGAGATCGCTGCACTGAAGCGCAAGCTGTTCGGAGGCAATCAGGGTGAAAAGGTCAGTGACGAGCAATTGGCCCTGGCCGAACCGGAAGGTGAACCACTTAAACAGGAGATAAGCGAAAAGGAAGTGGCCGGTTATACCCGACACAAGAACCAGGACGGCGATCCCAAGCCTCGTATCCCCGATCATCAGGAAGAAGTCGAAGAGGTCATCATTCCTGAGGAGGCGAAAACCGAACCAGACGCCTGAGAGAGCATCGGCGAGGAAGCGAACGAAGAACTCAACTTCGAGTCCAAGCGGTTTATCAAACGTCGGATCATCCGGCCAAAGTACGTGCGCAAGGGCGAGCTGGACCGCCAACCAGTGGTCGCTAAGCTACCCCCGCGGGTGATCCCGGGTGGTATTCCTTCAGCCGCGCTGATGGCCTTTATCGTCGTTAGCAAGTTTGCGGACCATTTGCCCCTGTATAGCCTGGTACCGAGGAACGTAGTGACGACACCTCAACGAGCGAAGGCGAGAATAACAAAGATTTTGGGACAGCGTTATAAAGTGCCTTTGAGGCGACAGCGCATATGCGACTGGATTGGTTACGTGGTGGATAATGTCTTCGCTTCGCTCGAGTGTCGTCACTTCGTTCCTCGGTAGGTTGGATCTTAATTAACGCTCGATCCGCCAGGGACTGTTCAAGAGTGATTATTTGCAAATGGATGACGAAGCGCAAAGCGCGTAGTTGGCGCAGTCCCGAAGGGAAGAACTGAACGGGTGCCCTTAGGGCAGTGAAGTGAACAGACTCCGATTCGTTATCTGGACAACGATCGTAAAGGCGAAAGCCATAAAGGTTACTTTTGGGTCTTTGGAACCCCCCAAACCAACGTCTGTTTTGACTGGCAACTAGGACGTGGCCGCTGAAAGTATCCTCAAACACTTTGATGGTAGACTGCTACAAAGTGACGGTTGCGCCGTCTATGACAGTGTAGCCAGGGATACCGACATCATCCAGCTGGGTTGCTGGGCTCATGCTCGTCGGAAGTTTTTCAAAGCCTTCCAGGAAGAACAGCTGGAAGCGGCCCGTTACTCGTTACTCATCCGTCGGCTTTACAGAATTGAAGCCTCGTTACCTGAAGATACCGAGGAAGTCCTGGCAATCCGCCAGGAGCAAAGCCGACCCATCCTCGATGAGATTTGCCAACAGCTACAGGAAGATCGTCAGATTATCCGTGCCAACACCAGCCTGGGTGAAGCCTTCAACTACGCCCTGTCCCAGTGGACCAAGCTGACCGTCTTTGTCGATCATCCACAAACCCGCATCGATAACAACCTCACCGAGCAAAGTATCCGACCCTGCAAACTCGGAGCCAAGAATGTCTTCGCTAAGCTCGAGTGTCGTAGCGTTTCGCTACTCGGTAGCCTCTTTATCGGTCATCCAAAAGCAGGTCATCGCAGCGCAGTCATCTACACCCTACTGGAGTGCTGCAAACGCCACGGTATCGAGCCCCAAGCCTACCTCACCGACATCCTCAAAAAACTTCCAGCAATGACCAACCTCCAGGCCGCCGAACTTACGCCGGATAAGTGGAACGCTCAGAGCAACTGATACGCCGGACGCTTACGATACGCCGGACGCTTACCTTTTTTCGGGATAGGTCTAGGAGGCAGAAGTTGAGTCGCTTACCAATGGTGGATTCAACTTTGAAGTGCAAGAGAGCGATGTAAAGGTGAGTTAGGTGC
>CALGUT010000644.1 GCA_937920335.1 uncultured Opitutales bacterium | reverse complement strand
TATGAATATCGATACTTTTGATAATCCGAAACCCGAACGGGAATTTGTTATTCAGCACGTAGCTGAGGAATTTACATCTGTGTGTCCGGTGACAGGTCATCCAGATTTTGGAAAGGTGATCCTTACCTACGTGGCGGACGCGAAATGCATAGAACTGAAAACTTATAAAGAATACCTGCAGGGATTCAGAAACGAAGGTATTTTTTATGAAGCCGTCACGAACAAAATCCTCGATGACTTGGTCGGACTGTGTTCACCGCGCTGGATGAAGATCGAGACGGTGTGGACCGGACGCGGTGGTATTCATTCGAATATTACGGCTGAGTATAAGAAAGACGCTTAAGTTCCTTGTGGTAGCTCGATAGTTGGTTGACTGCGGGAATCCTCTTCGTCCACTTGATACAGTTTGTGAAGTTGGTAGCCGGCCCGGTATCCGTAAGCTGATTCCTTAACTCTTGAGTTTATCAGACTTAATATTTCAGGGTCTTTACTGAGCGACCATTCTGGATGGAGCCATATCGGCTTGTCCTCCCAGAATTGAGCAATTTCGTTTTCCCAGACATTTATAGCGCTGGTAGAGTCGACGATTAATTTAAACTCGTCGGCCTTGGAAAGGCATTCATTGAGCGGCTTCTTCCATATTTTGGGACTCAGCGTAATCCAGTCAAATGTCCCTCGTATGGGGAACGCTCCCGAGGTTTCCAGGTGTACTTTGAGCCCAGCGCTTTGAAGAGCGGTCGTGAGTTCAGTCAGGTCGTGAATACACGGCTCACCACCGGTAATAACGACGATTCCTGGATCGTTTAATAGAGCTTCTGAAACGAGCTCATCGGTAGATATTTTGTCGATATGCTTTGGAATATGGTCGGGGTGCCAGGTGCCAGCGGAGTCGCACCAAGGGCAATGCACCGGACACCCGAAGAGGCGAATAAAGAACGCTGGTTTACCCATGTGGCATCCTTCTCCCTGCCAGGTGTAAAAGGTCTCGTAAATGGGGAGTTGCTTCATGCGCTATACTGAGCCGAGTTTCTTTGGTCTTCCGAAACTGCAACCGATAACAATCGTACCCGATCTCCGTGATTAGCGTTCAGCTGCTTGGATATGATTTCGAACACATGCTTGGCCAAGCCTTCTGCCGAGCAACTCTCTACTTTGTAAGCCTTGAAAAGTTGGGGAGATTGTTGAATCAGTTTTTCGGTTTCTTCGTCATCCTGATTGTAGACGTAGGCGTGATCGAAGGTATCTTCCAGCCAGGTGCGGATGAACTTGAGTTTTCCAAAATCGACTACGAACCCTTGTTCATCGAGTTCTTTGCACCCGAAGGAAAAGGTAAAGCTCCAGTTGTGACCATGGATGAAGCTGCAGTGTCCACCGTGGGAATGTTGCCGGTGAGCAAAGGGAATGTCTAAATACGTCTTTGAACAGGTATACATTAGAGCCTCCAGTCGTTAGCCGCCATGGTTTGAACCGTTGGGGCGTCGTCTTTGTAGGGCGTGGGGTCGGTCACGCCAGCCAGGTAGAAGGCTTCTCTACGCTCGATGCAGGTGCCGCATTGTCCGCAGTGTAACTCGCCGCCTTCGTAGCAGGACCAAGTCTCTTCGAAAGGAACTCCGAGTTCGGCGCCGCGGGTTACAATGTCCGCTTTGTTGAAGCTTACAAATGGGCGATTCAGGTAAACCTCCTGCCAGTCGGCTAGTCGGATCGCCTTATCAAGCGCCTCTGCGAATGCTTCCCGGCAGTCGGGATAGACGGCATGATCCCCCGAATGGGCTGCATAAGAGACCGAATCAGCCTTCAATGACGCAGCCCAGGCGGTAGCAACGGAAAGTAATATCATGTTCCGATTGGGCACGACGGTCGACTTCATATTCGCCTCTTCGTAATGCCCATGTGGTATGTCAACCGCGTTGCTGGTAAGGCTTGATGGACCAAATAACTCGGTGATCGACCGTAGATCGACCGTTCGATGGTCAATTCCAAGGGATTTGGTAATACGTTCAGCTTGAACCAGCTCTTTGCTGTGCCGTTGGCCGTAGTCAACGGATAGCGTGTGAACGGTAGCTCCTTGCTCGAGCAGGTGGTAAAGGAGGACGGTAGAGTCCATACCTCCGGAATAAACGAGAACAGTTTTCATAAAAATTCAGTGGTTTATTGCAGTATCGCAACGCCTGGGAATTTCTAGCAGGCTTGGGAAAAGATGCTGGCTGGAGGCGCTTTGGCAACTCATTTGTTCGCATCTACCGATCGAAAAGGACGACGAGAGAATTCGGCTAACGATCTTGATCCCTACCGTAATCTAAATCCTAATCTAGGTTTCTTTAGGAATGTTACCGACCGATACACTGACTGAGCGATGCCGCGAAAAAGCCCTGGAGTTGGGCTTTGACGTCTGTGGTTTCGTGTCGATCGATGTTGAGCTTCGGCGGGACTATTACTTGCAGTGGATCGAAGAGAAGCAGCACGGGACCATGGCGTGGATGGAGCGCAATAATGACCGCCGACTGGAACCCCGGAATATTCTGCCTGAAGCGCGATCGATTCTCATGGTCGGCCTCAACTACTATCAGGACGATCCCGATATGCGGGGGAGGATTGCCAAGTATGCCCTCGGTAAGGACTACCACAAGCTGATGTATAAGCGCCTCAAGTTACTGTGCACGTGGATGCGAGAGCAGGGCGGTGCCCAGAAACCTTATGTGGATACAGGTCCGATCTTGGAAAAACCTATAGCTGCTCAGGCTGGCCTCGGATGGGTTGGGAAAAGCACACTTCTACTTCATCGAAAGCACGGAACCTTTCTCTTTCTCGGATCGATTATAACGACGTTGGAACTGTCACCCGACAACGTTGAAAACGACCATTGTGGGTCTTGTACCCGCTGTGTGGATATCTGTCCGACGAATGCATTTCCAACTCCGTATAAATTGGATGCTACCCGCTGTATCTCCTATCTTACGATTGAGCATCAGGGGTCTATTCCTGTGGAGTTTCGTGAGGCAATCGGAGATCGGATATACGGTTGCGATGACTGTTTGGATGTATGTCCGTGGAATCGATGGGCTCAAAAGACTCGTGAGTCGAAGTTTCATTTTTCTGGCCTCCCCGATTTGGCAGATACACTCAGTTGGACTGATGAAGACTTTAGTGAGCATTTTCAGGGGACGCCGATCAAGCGGTTGAAGTTTCCGCGTTGGAAGCGAAACGTCTGTGTGGTGCTCGGAAACATTGGAACGACTGCGGACCTGAAAGTCCTTCAATCGCTCGCTCAATCGGACGATGAAATCGTGGCCGAACATGCCAGCTGGGCGATCACAAAGATTGAGGAGCGGAGTTCAAACGGCGAATGAAGGAATTGATAGAATTTATATATGAATGGGTAGGGCGCGATGGTAGGGCCACTGCATCCCTGCAGTGCCGGTTTCAGTTGGTTGTAATATGAGTCAGCCAAATTACAGTGCATTCCTGGATTCGCTGCTTGATTCACCTTTAGCTAATTGGCGTCCCAGGTTGGAAAAACAAATACAAGCCAAGCTCTTCGATTCAAATGATGGACATCTTAAGGGTTGGTTGAACGCTCTAAAGTTGTTGCCTGAATTTCACTGTCAAAATGCTGAGCTTGCTAATGAGCTTAAACTCGAAGGTGTGTGCGATCAGTCGTTGGCAGAGTCCGCACTGATAAGCTTTCATCCCTGGAGAAAGGGTCCGATGCACTTGGGGGGAATTGATATCGATACAGAATGGCGCTCGGATTGGAAATGGGATCGACTGAAAGACCATACATCGTCCCTAGAGGGAAGAGCCGTTCTCGATATAGGTTGTGGCAATGGATACTATTTATATCGCATGCTTGGAGCCGGTGCCAAGCTAGCCATTGGCATCGATCCCTTTCTGCTCTTTGTCATACAGTTTTGGGCGACCAAGCATTTTGCTCCAAAGGATCTTCCTGCCTGGGTATTGCCTCTTGGCTGGGAAGACCTGCCGGAAGAGTTACCCCATTTCGATACCATTTTTTCTATGGGTGTGCTTTATCACCGTCGGAATCCAGATCAATTCTTACGGCAGTTACAAAACTACGTTCGACCTGGAGGAGAACTGGTTTTGGAAACGCTCGTTATCGAAGGCAAGAAGGGCGAAGTGCTCGTCCCAGAAGGTCGCTACGCCAAGATGCGCAACGTGTGGTATATTCCTTCAGTAGCGACCCTTGTGGATGCGCTTACTCAATCAGGTTGGGAAAACGTTCGTTGTATCGATGTGACCCCTACGTCGACGGATGAACAACGTTCGACTGATTGGATGACCTTTGAGTCGCTTTCCGATTTTCTGGACCCGAACGATGCATCTAAAACCATAGAAGGCTATCCTGCTCCCGTTCGTGCAGTCGTAATTGCAAATAAGCCTGGGTAGCGATGCCGAACTCTGTTTGGTCTTATGGAGCTACCAAGCGCAGGTTCGTTGCACGGTAGTTTAATGGAGGTGTAAGTCCGGCTCGATCCAAGTCGGACTTGGTAGCTAATGGAAATTGAAAGAGAGTGGCGTTACGGAACAATAATCGTGCCTCCGTTCTTTTCCTCGAGGGTGCCGGTGGCAGAAATGGTTCTAGCTCTGGCAGGCAAAACGGTTTCACGAAACGCCATTGCGGCGTAAGTGGAGGTCGAAAATTGGGCGGCGTGCGACGCCAGGCACCTGGTGCGTCACTGGGAATGTACGGTACGTTGGTAGTAGATCCATCGGCTACGCGATTCTGAAGGGCCAATTGCCCAATCTGTTTTCCCAACGCCAGTCCATGCGTAGTGGCTTCTGTTTGAGGAGTCGATTCCAGCCAGGTAGTGTAGAGTTCTTCCGTGGATCCACTAAAGGGCGGATACAAAATTTTCATGACCTCGTAGGCCGCTCCCACCGCGGCGGCTTCAATAGAGGTGTCCTCAGGTGCGTCGAGTTCGGAAAGGTAAGGTTGGTGTGTACGTAACACGGAATTTACCGAATCATACATGGCCGTATGCATGATCGCCAGATTGCGCGTGCTGAGTGTGGGCGCGGTATTGTCACCGCGAATGGCATCAATCATCAATGCGTTCCAATCCAGCACGACATCGGCGCCCGAAGACAAG
>CALGUT010000643.1 GCA_937920335.1 uncultured Opitutales bacterium | reverse complement strand
CTACCAGTTCGGTCCAGGCCTGAATTCTTTGATTTCTGTTTTCTGTTAGCCCTCTGGTGGTAGTGCTGGAGATCCAGGATTTAAATTCACCAGGGGACATGGGCGCCTTAGGGGCCTCAAGGATTTCTGATTCGGGAAAGGTCCAATCGTTATTCCAGAATGAATCAAACAGAACGCTAAGTTCTGTGGTGTCAGGACCACCGCATAGTAATTCCATGTCGCGAAAGTTGGCTTCCTCGTGACCTCCGAAGTATTCGTCGGCCAGATTCCGTCCTCCGATAATAGCTACTCGATTATCGACGATCATTGATTTGTTGTGCATGCGATGATCCAAGCGGCCGAATTCTCCCAAGTTCATGAGTTGGCGCATGACGAGATTGTCGTTACGCCGCTTGAAGGGGTTGTATATCCGGTATTCGATATTCGGATGATGGTCTATGTTCCAAATCTCATCGGAGTGGGTGGTTGTAAACGTATCGTCCAGAAGCAGGCGTACGCGAACCCCTCTATCTGCAGCTTCGATCAGATGTCCTAGGACCGCCTGTCCGACTTGGTCATCGTTCCACAAAAAGGTTTGAAGATCGATGGACTGTGCGGCGCTGTCAATCGCGCGGAGTCTCCATTCCAGGGCTTGGTCTCCCGTATTCAGAATATGGATCCAGTTTTCAGGCTGAATCTCGTCGAGTGAGTTCCATAAAGGTTCGTCTGCTGCGGGTAGAGAAAGAGATATGGGTTTCTCTGCTGGTTGTAGGGTCGTACAACCAGCATCAAAGAGTCGTAACCCTACGACTATCATAAAAACCAGAGTTTTCGTCGTCTGAGAATGGATCATTTGAGAAAGGATTTGATTGGTGGGATTCACGGGTCGATTTTGGATATTTTATCACTCATAACCTTGACCCAGTCTTGGATGAGTAACTGCACTGCGGCAACATAAGCTGAATAGTCGGATCCTTGTATCGATTGACTAAATTGGCTACTTTCAAAGTGACGTTCGTCTCCGTATTCCAGCCACCATGAGGCCTTCAAGATTACTGAGTCGCCCAATGATCCGATCAAGGAATCAATGAAATACCCAAGCGTTACGTCCGCCTCGAAAGCGGATGTTTTCCCCAAGGATTCCACACGGTTCGTGTTAAGGTTGCGAGCGAGTTCTTCCCGGACCCGTCGTTCTAATCCATCCCTTAGGCGCTCACCCCATACATTGTCCAGTGAGTAGGAGAGTTCGTTTTGACCGGCCATCGTTACGATGTGTTGACGATTCAATACGTCAGTTATGTTTGACGATGTGATTAGGATCGAAGGGCCCTCAGGATCAGTGCCGGTGGGAGCATTCGCTTCACCCAGAAAATGGTAGCGTGTGTTGTCAGGAGATGGCTCGAACGCCTCCTCTAATGCACATCCGCTTGCTAATATGCAGCCAAGGATAGCTACAGGAACTGATAGAAAGGTTTTCATAGATTAATTTTCAGAAGGTTCGGTTGGCCGCCCAGTCAATAGGGCGTTCGGATTGCGTTGGAGATAGTCAGTCAGCTCACTTAAAGAGCGAGCGGTGTCTGAGAAGTTTACGAGGGCAGCTTGTAGTTCCATATAGAATTTAGAAGACGGGTCGATGAAGCGTCCGGCGTTCCTACTGAGGCCTTTGAGTTCGTTTAGAGTATCGTTTAGTTGATCCAAGGTCTGCTGAAAGGAAGAGAAAAGAGGTGAGGATGCGTTATTAAATTTTTCTGAGATTTCACGCAGGGAATTGAGGGTATCACCAAGCCCCGTAACGGCCTCTCCAAACGAACCATTTGAAACGAAAGCATTCACATGTTGGGTAAGGGTGGATAGATCTTCGGTCAAAGGGCCGAATCCGTCCAATTGGGTTCGTAAATCAGTTACAGTTAGTTTCAATTCGTCGATGAGTCCACGGACGTCGGTCTTTGACAGGTTTTCCATGATGGTTTGAAGATTGTTTTTCAATTCCTCCATGCCCGCATCGACTGAGGGAATCATCGCGTAATCCTCAAAGCGTTCGCTTTGAAGGATAAAACGTTCTTTGTCCGCGGATGCGAAATTCAGCTCAATGTATAAGATTCCGGTTAAAAGGCTCTCTGGCTTCAAGTTAGCGACCAGACCTTTTTGAATATCCTGTTTTATGAACGCGACTATGGCATCTTTTGAAACGGCTCGTCCTTCGGAATAGGCCAGTGCATCTAAGTCGATTTCGATGATCGTCGGTGCATACACCTGTCCGTTGGGTATATCCGTATAGAGAAAAACTTCCTTCACGGAACCGATTTCAATACCATTCAGCCTCACCTTAGAACCGTTCTTTAGGCCGTTTACCGATTGTTTAAACGTTACCAAAAACTCCTGTGTATTGTTACGGAACAATTGGCCGCCCAGAAAGATCACTGCGGTCAACGCGATTAAAAAGGCAGCCAGAGTAAATACTCCAATTGAAAAATAACGTGGCTGTTTGCTCATGATTGATGGTGGGTGGTTTTCAGCTCTGGAGGGGCTAATGGGTCGAGGGGGAGGCTTCGGGTTCTCCCCGTCTTAAAAAATTTCTTATTTTCGGGTTTTTGCAATGATCCCGTATGGTGCGCGGATTGCCGGTGGCTCCTAGTGTTCGGGTCTCCACATCGAGAAACACAGAATTATTCGCTATGAAAAAGATACTTTCCAATTCATGGGTGACTACAACGATCGTCATTCCCAGATTATCGCGCAGCTCGAGAATAGTTTCATCGAGGCGTCTTGCGCTTAGTGGATCGAGCCCAGCGGACGGCTCATCCAGGAATAGGATCTCTGGGTCTAGTGCCAGTGCCCGGGCCACCCCCGCTCGTTTGTTCATTCCTCCGCTAATCTCATACGGATAGTAATTTTCAAACCCTGCCAACCCGACAAGGGCCAGTTTATAGGATACGATACTTTGAATCTCTCGTTCTGAATAGTAAGAGAATTCCTGCAGTGGCAG
>CALGUT010000642.1 GCA_937920335.1 uncultured Opitutales bacterium | reverse complement strand
ATTTTTAACTGAAGTAACCCGAACAACGCCGCATTATACCTAAACAACGGCACTAATCATACTATACCTTCTATGAAAAAAATCATTATGTCCCTCTTGGGCGCAGCCGCCCTTACTCTATTTGCATCCAGCGCAATCGCTGGTGGTCACAAAAGCGCAGCCGCTCCAACCACAGTCATACACGTTGTGACCGTTTCCTGGAACGACGACGCCACAGAGGCCCAAATTCAAGCGGCTCTCGACGGTGTGCATACACTTGCTGAAGAATACGAAGGCATCACTCGCGCTTGGACAAAGACTATCAAAGCCCAAGGAAACCGCAGCCACGCGTTCGTAATGGAATTCAAATCAGAAAAAGCGCTCAAAGACTACGCAGGTAGCGACGCTCAGAAAAATTGGTACAAAGTCTACATAGATGCGAGAAAAGCCAGTACCACTTTCGACATCACTAATTAACCGAAAATAGCTACCTTTCTACTACTCCATCAAGTCTACAAGTTAGACTTAGAATGGAAGAAAGACATTTTTAGAGCGGCCCGATCTTAACGATCGGGCCGTTTCTTTTTCTTAGTATTGGACGAAAGTAATCACCGCCCCCGATCGCACGATTTTAGGTTGAAGAATCTGCGATTGCGCCAACAATTAGCTCAATCAAAACCTTAATACATACCTCTTCTCTATTAGCCCTTCCTTTAATTGCCCTTCTCGTAGGCTGTTCACCCAAATCGGAATCAGGCTCCAAATCCACCGAAGAAAAAGCTGTTATTGCTGCCATACCCAAATCCACAGGTGGCGACTTCTGGGAAACCGTCGAAATGGGTGCTCAACGAGCCGCTGACGAATTCGACGTTGAACTGAAGTGGGAAGGTACTGTCACTGAGACGGAAATAGCCGAACAGACCAAGATTATAGAAAATATGATCAATCTGGGGGTCGACGCGATCGCGTTGGCGCCACTGAATAATCAGGCTCAGCGTAAGCCCGTTCAGTCAGCCGTCGATAATGGTATACCGGTTGTGATCTTTGACTCTTCAATCGACGGCGATGCCCACAGCAGTTTTATCGCAACCGACAATACCCTGGGAGGAGCACTGGGTGCACAATTCATCGACGAACAGACTCCCTCGAAAGGAAAGATTATCGTATTTCGTTTTGTTCAAGGAACAGCCAGTACCACCAAGCGATCAGAAGGATTCATTCAGGCGGCAAAAGCAGCTGGACACGAAATTGTAGCGGACCCCTACTCTGAATCTGGGACCCTGGAAGGCTCCAAGAGTGTCGTTGCCAATACATTTGAGAGATACATTAAAGACGGAAAACTCGAGATCGACGGTATTTTTGCAGCCAACCTCACGGCAACACTCGGTGTTTCTTCGGCAATCGACGATCTCCGTGACGGTGGCATCGAAGTAGACCTAACATTCGTCGGATTCGACAGCTCCAAGAAACTCGTTGAAGAAGTTCAATCAGGTAAGATCGATGCGCTTATCGTTCAAAGCCCTGAAAAAATGGGATATCTGGCCGTGAAGACCGCGCTGGCAGTCTCTAAAGGAGAGGCCGTCGCTCCGTTGATCGATACAGGTGTCGAGGTCGTTACCGCCGAGCGACTGAAAAATGAACCGGCCATTCGAACTCTGGTAGGTCTAAAATAAGCTCTAAAGAGAATCCGATAACTCCGAATCCACACGCGCTTTGAGCACTACACCTCGCCTGGAAATGCGCGGCATCGAAAAGCATTTCGGGGCAACCCGTGCATTGGCAGGTGTCGATCTATCTGTAGCTCCGGGGGAAATCATGGCTTTGGTCGGCGAGAACGGAGCCGGGAAAAGCACCCTGATGAAAGTACTTTCAGGGGCGCATTCTCCTGATGCCGGAAGTCTACTTCTGGACGGGACTCCCTACACCCCCACGAACCCGCTTCATGCACGAGAATCCGGTATCGCGATGATATACCAGGAGCTTTCGCTCGCACCCCATCTATCGACGATGGAGAACATCCTCCTCGGCATCGAACCGATGAAACGAGGCCTGCTTGATTGGAAGACGATGAGAGCTAAAGCCAGCGTAGCCTTGGAAGCGGTGGGACTCGAAGCCATCGCTCCGGAAACGCCGGTGCGCGAGCTTTCCATCGCTCAACAGCAATTAGTCGAAATCGCACGAGCCGTAGCATTGGATAGTCGAGTGCTGGTTTTGGACGAACCCACGAGTTCTCTAACCGCTGTCGACATTGAAAAGCTATTTAAACTGGTTAGGGCCCTCTCAGCCCGCGGCATATCAATCATCTACATTTCACACTTCCTCGAGGAGATCGAACTACTGAGTGATCGATTCACCGTATTGCGGGACGGCAGCAGTGTCGGTAGCGGTATAACCGCTGATTTTTCCAGGGACGCTATCATCGCACTGATGGTGGGCCGTAACGTCGATGAACTGTATCCGAGAAACAAACACACTGCAGGTGCCATAGCTTTAGAAATCACTGAATTATCCGGAATAGACAAACCCAAGTCAGCCAGTTTTCAGCTCTACGAAGGAGAGATACTCGGCATTGCTGGCTTGGTTGGAGCCGGACGAACCGAGTTACTCGAAGCCATCTTCGGACTTGAGCCCATCACCAATGGGGACGTTTCAGTGGGTATTTATTCCGGCTATGCTTCACCCGCTCAGCGCTGGGAACAACACATGGGAATGGTAAGCGAGGACCGTAAAACACAAGGGCTGGCATTGGGACTGAGTATTGCCGATAATATTACACTGCCGAAGCTTCAGGGGCTCGGTCCGGGACGACTGGTCATGCCTGCCCAACAAGAGGCGGCCTGTACAAATTGGATCGAAGAGATTCCGATCAAGTGTGAATCAGCAAGGCAACAAACCAGCGATCTCTCAGGCGGTAATCAACAAAAAGTGGCGATCGCCAGGCTGCTACACGCCAACGTAAATATTCTCCTTCTAGACGAACCGACTCGGGGAATTGACGTAGGTTCTAAAGCACAAATTTACCGACTTATCGATTCTCTTGCACGCGGAGATTCATCGAAAGGCCAAAAACCAAAGGCTATCCTCCTCGTAAGCAGCTACCTACCCGAGCTGTTAGGAACCTGTGATCGTGTAGCGGTTATGTGCCGGGGAGAACTCGGAGAACCACGCCCTGTTGAAGAATGGGACGAACACTCACTCATGACAGCAGCAGTCGGCTAGTTAATATCCTTACCTCCATGAATAACGCGCTATTTCAGTCATTCAGATCCAAGACCCTGCTCAATATTGCGGCTCGGTTCCTCGCTCTGATCATCGTTTTCCTATTCTTCGCAATCTTTGTCGAAGACGGCAAATTCTACACCCTCAGGAACCTGGAAAATATTGTTCGGCAAAGCTCGGTTTATGCGACCGCAGCGCTCGGCATGACCTTCGTCATCATCATCGCGGGCATAGATTTGTCTGTGGGCTCAATCATTGCACTGGCTGTCGTTGTCGTCGCATGGACGCTCAATCTCCAAATTGACGGCCCGGGAGGAGAACTTGTGTATTTAGTTCATCAATACCCTACGGTGACTCCCCTGCTCGCTTGCGTATTGGCGATAGGAGCCTCCTCGGCGGTCGGCCTGCTCAATGGCGCACTGATTGTACGACTACGGATCGTACCTTTTATAGTAACACTGGGCTCGATGGGAATCATTCGGGGCTTGGCCAAGGGAATCGCCGGAGAACGCGACATCTATCCACCGGAAGAAACCTGGATTGGCGGACTTATGGATCCTACCTTAACCAACAAAGCCAAGAGCTGGATGATACTGCCAGCCGGTGTTTGGATTCTCATTCTTTGTATCGCGGTTGCAGCGTTCATTCTAAAATACACACGTTTTGGCAGACATGTGTACGCCGTCGGATCCAACGAAGAGACCGCTAGACTTTGCGGCGTCCCGGTCGGTCGGACAAAGCTCATCGTCTACGGCTTAACAGGCTTCTTCTGCGCGCTTGCCGGGTTCATGCAGTTTTCCTACATCGGAGGCGTCGGACAACCAACCACCGGTGTGATGTATGAGCTTTTTGTCATCGCTGCCGTCATCATTGGAGGCGCCAGTTTCTCAGGCGGTGAAGGTTCGATTCTCGGGACGATAATTGGTGCCCTCATCATCACCATCCTTTACATGGGCGGTCAGCAAATGGGCTGGCCCAAGTGGGTACAGGAAATGGTTATCGGAGGTATTATAATTCTGGCCGTCGCAGTCGACCAGTTGCGTCACCGAAAGCTTACCTAAGACCCTTTCCTAAAGTCATCGTCAACCAAACCTTGCGAGATCCAGAAACCGCTTACTTACCAACCGGCTATACCACCTAAGATCGACTTCGACCGTCCTCGATGATCTTAGCTAAGCGAGCTTTCAGGTCTTCAAAGATTTCCGGATGAACCGCTGCGAGGTTGTTTCGCTCGGCTGGATCGGTTGCCAGATTATAAAGCCGATAGTGAGCAACATCTGCATTTGCCAGTTTATTGGTAACTACTAAATTTCTAGTCCTTCCAGAATCGTGGCGTTGTAGTTTCCAGTCCCCTACCCGGAGACCATAATTGCCGCCACGTCCATTGTCTTGCTGAACAATATGGTCGCGGCCTTTAGAGGTACCGAGCAATGCCCCAAGCACATCAAAGCCATCGAGACAGGCATCGGTCGGTAACTCAACGCCAGCCATCGCAGCCATACTGGCAGGGAGGTCTATGGTACTCACAATTTCATCAGATACTGCTGGTTTGATCTTACCGGGCCACCAGGTTATGAACGGAGTACGGGTTCCGCCTTCGTAGACCGAATACTTTCCACCCGAGTAAGGGCCGGCAGGCTTATGGGAGCCATTTTCTTCAACGGCACCGTCGGCGTAACCATCGTCGAGAACCGGTCCATTATCGGAACAGAATACCACCAACGTGTTCTTATCCAATTCCAGGCGCTCAAGCGCTTTAATCAGCTCACCGACACACCAGTCAAGCTGGACAATAGCATCGCCTCTGAAACTGAGTTCACTCTTTCCTTGAAAACGTTCATGAGGCATACGCGGAACATGAAGGTCATGGGAGGCAAAAAATAGAAAGAACGGTTCGTCTTTATTCTCTTCGATCCATGCGACTGACTTGTCGACCCATGCATCGGCTAGGTCCTCATCGCGGAATCGAGCGGCATGCCCACCGGTATAAAACCCGATACGACTAATGCCATTGTGGATCGTCGAATTGTGACCATGTGTCCAATCCATCTTCAACGTATCGCGGTGAGTGATGCCCGTCGGGTGATCCTCTGAAGGCTTCTTACTACCCACCCATAAAGGGTCAGCCGGATCTAAATTGAGCACGCGATCATTCTCCACATAAACTTGGGGCACACGATCGTTGGTAGTCGGTAATAAGAAGTTATAGTCGAATCCGATCGCGCGGGGTCCGGGTTTCAGTTGGCCATTCCAATCAGGACCGTCGGGGCCCCCTAGACCCAGATGCCATTTACCGATGACCGCTGTTTTATAGCCCCCTTTTTGTAATAGCGATGCGATCGTTTCAGTGCCAGGCTTGATAACGGAAGGACTATTCGGTGGCGCGATGCCCGTGTTTGGAAAACGAAAGGCATAAGAGCCCGTGAGAAACGAATAACGAGTCGGTGTGCAGGTAGAAGCGGAACAGTAACCACTGTTAAATTGGATACCTTCTGCCGCCAAGCGATCGATATGCGGCGTCTTAACTCGGGTTGCTCCGTAGGCGGATATGTCACCAAACCCCAGATCATCGGCCATAATTACGATCACATTCGGTTTTTCGGCGGCATTCAGCAGCAGTGATGTGAGAAGAAGAAGGGAGATAATTAATCGTTTTTTAGTCAGCATAGGGCTATCGCAAGCAGGTTTCTAAATAGAATGAACCTTGCTTATAGGCTGTTGGAGTGAAATATCACAAGACAATCTGTTCGGACCAAAACGCCCGCTGAGACCATGCTTTTCAAAGAAGATAATCCCGTCCCCGAGAAACTCTGGTCATTTGAAACGAGCGAACGTTTTCAAACCTGCACCTTGTGCGGATCTCCTCTGACCGCCGAAGGCAACCAATACCTGATCGAAAAGGCCTATAAAAAGGACGAAGTTATCTTTGAATATGCGATATGCTTTCCGTGCCGCGAGCAAGTCATGGAAGATCTATCGGTATTAAGCCTCAAACGCATCGCCAACTACTTTGAAGAGCATGTCGACCTTGAAGCACGCCGTAAGCAATTGGAAGGCCAGGACCGATCGAATCTTGATGCCTGGTTATCTCATTGCCTGATCAAAGGAACTCCCATCGACCAATCTCCAGAGCACCACATCTGTGGACACTTCATGGATCTTCACATGCTTCAGGATGTGCTACCATACGCACTCAGTCACGAAGCAATGGAGGATATCATTGAGTTATTTTCAAGTGAAACACTCGGCATTATGGAAGATCTTTCGGACAAACTCTTTGGCCTCGATATCCCGAATAACATACTGATTCTGTAACGGATCGGGAGTTACCTTTCATAAACTGACGTGAGCGAATACCTACCATCACTATCGGAAAAACGAATCTTACGACTCAGTGCTGTTACTGCCCTCTACATAGCCCAGGGGATCTCAATGGGGGTCATCATTATCTCTCTACCCGCATTTATGGTATCGGAAGGGTTGAGTGCGCTCAAAGTGAGCGGTTTCGCGGGAATGATCATGCTGCCCTGGGGACTCAAGGTCTTCGTCGCACCGATCATGGACCGAGTCACGTTTATCAGTATGGGTAGAAGGCGACCGTGGGTGATCACTGGCCTCGTTTTCGCGAGTTTGGGATATGTTGCGATGGGTTTGATTTCCGATCCTCTCAATCATTTCACCAGCTTCATGATAGCCGGTATGGTAGCAAGCGCCTGCACGGCACTCATGGATGTAGCGGTAGATGGAATGGCCATAGAAATTCTTCCAAACAAAGAGCAGGCCCAAGCCAACGGACTGATGTGGGGAGGGAAAGTTTTTGGCACTGCAATCACCGCCTGGGCTTCAGGCTTGACGTTTAAACAAGTCGGAATTTCGTGGACCTTATATGCAGCCGGATTCACAACGCTGATGTTTGCGTTAATCCCCCTACTCATCCGTGAGCGCGAAGGGGAAAAGCTGCTTCCCTGGACTGAAGGAGCCCCTCCAAACAGGCTCTACAGAATCAACAAGCTAGCTGGGCAAATATTATT
>CALGUT010000641.1 GCA_937920335.1 uncultured Opitutales bacterium | reverse complement strand
GGCGCAGCCCCCTGCATTTGTGTCGCCATAAATTCCTGAGAGTGTGTTTAATAAGTCGAAGATCACTCTGCCTACACAGACTTATTAGTCAGCCTCTAGAGGATCTAGAGCCAAAATTTCTATAATGAGTATCCTAAAACATAATACACAAGAAGCAGCCGAACTTCTCCAACAATTGAACGCCTTCTCGGATACGACCGAAAACGCAGCCGATGACATAGCCAATACACTCCGCTCAGGCGGACGCCTGCTCGCCTGCGGCAACGGTGGCAGCGCGGCGGAAGCCGCCCATCTGACCACCGAACTCGTCGTGCGTTACAAGAACGATCGTCCCGCCTACGCGGCTCTATGCCTGAACGCGCATGGCGGAGACTTGACTGCTATCGGCAACGACTACGAGTTCGACCGCGTATTCGAAAGGCAGGTGGAAGCCTTCGGCCGCACGGGCGACTGCCTGGTAGTATTCAGCTCCAGCGGTCAATCCAAGAACATCCTGCTGGCGCTCGAGAAAGCGAAGGCCCTGGGATTGAAAACCATCGCCCTCCTCGGCAAGGACGGAGGCGTCTGCTCGGGCAAAGCCGACCACGAAATTTGCGTTTCCTGCACGAGCACAGCGAGGATACAAGAAGCGCACCTTCTGCTGCTCCATACGCTTTGCGATTTAGTCGAAACAAAGCTAGGGCATGAATAAAGGGCGACACTATTTGGGAATCGACATCGGCGGGACCAAATGCGCCGTTCTCGTCGGCACTGATGAAGGCGAGATTATAGCACGCGAAGAAGTGGCAACCGCGAGCTTCGAACCCACCTGCGAATGGATTCTGACTCAAGTTGAACAGTTGTCCAAACGCTACGGCGATTCGCTTTACGGAGTCGGAATCTCCTGTGGGGGTCCTTTGGATTCGAAGAAGGGAATCGTTCTCAGCCCGCCCAACTTGCCCGGCTGGGACGCGGTTCCTATCGTTCAACTCGCCCATAAAGCTTCTCAACTGCCCACCTACTTAATGAACGATGCCAATGCTGGAGCCCTCGCGGAAGGCAGGTATGGAGGAGGACGGAATTGCGACAACTTCGCATTTTTAACCTGCGGTACCGGAATGGGATCAGGCATCGTTTGCAATGGGCAAATCCTCGAAGGGACCAACGGCTTCGCCGGTGAAATCGGTCACATGCGTCTTACCGATGATGGCCCGATCGGCTACGGAAAGAGCGGGTCCTTCGAAGGCTGGTGCAGCGGCGGAGGTTTCGCACAATGGGCCGGCATGTCCGCAAAGGAAGCGGCGAAACTGGCCCACCAGGGAGATGAAGCCGCATTGAAGGCATTCGCCCGTTTTGGCGAACAACTAGGACGCGGCTTGGCCGTTCTGGTCGATATTCTCAATCCCGAACGGATCTTGATCGGCGGCATTTATCCTCGAGCCCGACCATGGATTGAACCAGCGATGCTCGCGTCGCTCGAGAGAGAGGCGCTCTCGCCTGCTCTATCCGCTTGCGAGGTGATGCCCGCAGAACTCGGAGAACGAATAGGCGATTTAGCAGCCATCGCCGTGGCCGCCTATTGGGACGAGAAGCAATAAAGTAAAAGAAACACAACGAGCCATTCCTTAAAAGAGTGTTGCCCATACTCATTTAAGGGCATGGCAGTTTCTGGCTACCTCCTCTTGTCAAATGTACAGACCTGACGTCATTTACTCCCATCTAATGGAGCGATACCCCCCCCCTGGGACAATGGGCAATCGAAGCGAATCGCTGGGATGGCGTCGACCCCATCCCGCCAGACGAAGAACCCGTATTCTACGCAGAATAACCCGCCGGACTCAAGATCCCAGCGGGACAGCATCGTAGCGGTCAGCCCTAGGCATTCAGTAGCAAATAGGCAGATGCAACAGGTCATTTCCGCGAAACCAACGGTTGCCCTCCGCTGAACTCGACCAAAGGTACCAACAAAGCCTTGTAGTCCACACCAACCTACGGATTTTCTAACTTGATAGGGCGACGTAACGGAGTGAAGATGGCGAAGCAAACCAACCTTTAGCCTCCCCTCCGAATCAAATCGGAACAATTGTACCGAACGAAGTGACACATTCATTCCCTATCAACAAACTTACTTTCATCTACTTGGCGATACAGGGTTTCTTTTCGGCTCGTTCGGCTGAATTCCTGGAGATCGTCTCTTCTAGCTCTTTTTCCATTTTGTAATCGATCTTGTAGAAAAAGGTAACAAATGCCGTCAGAAACGCGATGCTGGCGGGAATGATGCTCATCAGTAAAACGATGCCATTCAGGGTATCGGGCGCCTGCTCCATATTTGCCTCGAATCCGTAAAAGCCGAGCATGAATCCAGCAGCCGATCCGCCCAGCGTCCAACCGAGCTTCTGCGAAGTTGTACCCGCAGAGAATATCAGGCCCGTGGCGCGGCGGCCTAGCTTGTACTCCGCATAGTCAGCGGTATCCGCAAACATTGCCCAAGTTAGAGGCATCAAAGGGGCGGCCACAAAAGCGCCAACCACTTGAAGGCCGAACAACAAAGCTATGTTAGTCGGACTTACAAAGTAAAAGGCCATCGAAATCGCCGCGGTCATCAAGGTCAGACAAATATATGCCCGTCGCTTATCGCGAAACCTGGCAAGAATGTATTTAGTACAGGATACGCCCGCAATGGCCATAACGCTTCCAACCACCAAGTAGCTTGCGGCAAGGCTCTGGTTTCCAATGTAGTATTTGAAGTAATACAAAGTAGCTCCGCCACGTACTGATATATAGATGAGCGTGAGCACCCCAACTACACAAAACACAAGCCAAGGACCGTTCTTTGTAAGGTCCTTCAGATCTCGCAAAACTGTGTTTTTCTTGAGCGGTGGCAGCACGCGCTCACGTGTGTATTTGAACGTTATAAAGAAGAGCGCCCCAGCGATGATCGCATACAAGCACATCGTAATAAAAAAGCCTCTTTGTTCATTTCCCTGTCCCAATGTCGCGACCAGCCAGAGAAGCGTTCCATTCACAATCAAACTCCCGGAATTCGCTCCGAGAAACCGAAATGAGGAGAGGATACTCCGCTCCTTAGAATTCGACGTCATTACGCCCATTAATGCAGAGTACGGAACGTTGATCGCGGTGTACGCCATGCCAACCAGAGAATACGTGACATACGCCCAGATTAGCTTCCCGGTCATACTCAGATCCGGAGTTGTGAATACCAATATCCCGGTAAGCATAAACGCTGGGATCATCCATAAGATCCAAAAACGGAACTTTCCATGTCGGGAAGTCGTTCGGTCCGCAATCATTCCCATTATGGGATCATTGGCCGTATCCCAGAGCTTAGTGATCAGCATCATTAACCCCGCCGCGGTAGCGGTAATCCCAAAGACGTCAGTGTAGAAGAACAACAAGAACTGAGCCAAGGTCGAGTAGTAGAGGCAGGACGCCGTGTCCCCCAATCCATAGGCGACTTTTTCAGAGATTGGCAGTTTACCTTCCGAATTATTTTCGGGGTGCGTGTGTTGAGATGACATAGGAATGGGGTTATTTTTTTACTTCGGCTGATAAACGCCTCGGACCTTGGAGTGGTCGATTTGAGCGCCTTGACGGGGGTAGGAATCGAGCGCGGCTTGGAGTTTCTGTTGGGCTTGCTTCACCGCTGGTGCAGCCCTTTCAAGGTCGATCGCTTCTCTCTCCATTACGTCGATCTGAGTATCGTAAAGAGCACCGTTGTCGTAGAGCTTGTAGCGTTGATCCCGCGCATACCGCACCTCTGGGTGGTTGTTTGAGTCATTGAACTTTTTTGCGTAGGGATGTGGAAAATAGTAGCCGTAGATCCATTCTCTAGGATCTCCGCGCTCGCCCAGGCATTGGGGCCAAAAGCTCCTGCCATCGGCGTCAGTAATATCCTTAGGCGGCAGGCCCGTCGCTTCGACCATGGTGGGAAAGAAGTCAGAAAAAGCGACTAGGTCGCGGTTGACCTGGTTCACTGGAATATGCCCCGGCCAGTTGGCGATCAGGGGCACATGGGTGCCGTGGTCGCGCGTGAAACCTTTGCCCCCGGGGAGGGGTTGTCCTTTAAACTCGGATACAATATTTTTGTTGGTCCCGTTGTCGGCGGTGAAAACAATCAGCGTGTTATCGCGCAGTCCATTGGCTTCGAGCGTATCGACGAGGCGGCCGACGAGCGTATCCATATAGTTCACCATATCGACGAAGTTCTTCTTGTCGCCGGTCTCGTCTCGATCCTTGCTATTCGGCGTGGGGAGAAACGGGTCATGAACGAGAATCATCGGGTAGTAGGCGAGAAACGGCGTGTCGGTCTCGGCGCAGGACTTTATGAAATCGGCGAGGAAGTCCGTGCAGACGTCTGGCCCGTAGCTGTCATCCGGGAGGTCCATAAAGGCACCATCCTTTTCCAAGGAGGGGTTCCAGTATCGCTCGCGAGTGGTGAGGGGAGTATTCCACAAACAGTAGGCATCGAATCCCGCTTCCTGGGGGCGGGTGCCTCCTGCCTCGGTTAGAAGTTGCCACTTTCCGGATACGGCGGTGGCGTAACCCGATTGCTTGAAGTGATGGGCGAAGGTGGGTTCTCCTTTGGGATAGATCCCGAAGTCCTCATAGTTGAAAATGTTGGACTTGCCCGATAGGAGATTGACGCGACTCGGCGTGCAGACCGGCGTGGAATGACAGTTTTCGAAACGGATTCCCGCTTCCGCCAATGCGTCCAGTCGTGGGGTCGAATACTCTTTGCTGCCATAGCTGCTGAAACATTCGAAACCCACATCATCCGCCATGATGAGTAGAATATTTACCGGTTTGTCAGCGGCCGTGACTACGGACGTCAGCATCGCGAGAATAGTCAGGGTGGGTATCAGCAACTTCATGGAGTAATGAAAATCAAAGCGGCTCCGGGTATTCTACTCATTGTCTGAAATTGGCTTTTTTGTGGCATCTGTGGAGACCGCTTCTGGAAACTGAAATTTTGATCGTTTTGTCTTTCGGTCGATTGGATCGGGGTAGTGCTTCGATTTCCAAGCGGCATGAAGTTCGGCCATCTCCGATACCATTTTGGGATGCTCGTTGGAAAGATCGCGCGATTCGGATATATCAGATTTAAGGTTATAGAGTTCGGGCTCCTTCCAGAATTGATGCACGAGCTTCCAATCGCCTCGCATCACCGCCAGGTTGTGTTTGGTCTCCCAGTGTACGGCGTCTGTCCTGGAATAGTCCATACCTGTCAGCAAGGGCATCAATGAGTCCCCATGAATTTCCATGTTTTCAGGAACAGGCATTTTCACGGCATCGAGAATCGTGGGTAGCACATCCATCGTCACCGCGACTTCGCTGCGTTGTAGTCCAGGCGGAATACGGCCGGGCCAACGGGCGATGAAGGGCACGCGAATACCGCCTTCGTAGGTGGAAAACTTCCATTCGCGCAAGGCACCGTTAGAGATGTTGGCTCCGCTGGGTCCGTAGGCTTTAGGTTCGGCCGATGGCCCATTATCGGACATGAATATGATCAGGGTATTTTCGCGGAGGCCAAGGTCATCAACGACGCTCAGTATTCGGCCGATACCCGTGTCGAGTTGCTCGACCATGGCCGCATAAATCGCAAAGAGTTCGTCGTCGTATATCGCACGGTATTTGTCGATGAGATTCGCTGGAGCTTCCATAGGTGAGTGAGGCGCGGTATAGGACAGGAACATAAAGGTAGGCTGGCTGGCTTCATGCGTCTTCAGGTAATCGATAGCTTTGTCGGTGATCGCGTCCGTGTAGTAGTCGGTGATTTGGATGGGCGTTTCGTTGTGATAGGCGCCCGTTACATCGCAGTAATTGGATTGCCCGGCAATGGTGCCCCAAAATTCATCGAACCCATGGGTTCGTGGCCAAGAACTCGGGTCGAATCCAAGATGCCACTTTCCGATCAGGACAGATTGATAATTACGCTCTTTGAGCACTTCGGGTATCGTGACCGCTGAATGGTCCAAAGAGAGCTTCGGACTTCCCGGCTTCGCCTCGGGCGCGGCTAACTGGGGCACACCCACACTATGTGGATACCGACCGGTTAGCAATGCCGCTCGCGTGGGCGAACAGATCGGGGCTGACGCATAGAAACGAGATAGGCTTACCCCTTCCTTGGCCAATTGATCAAGATGCGGCGTGTCTATATTGGAAGCCGGCCCAAGGTCTGCCCAACCCATATCGTCGGCGAGAATCACAAGTATGTTCTGAGGCGGGGATGAGTCGCCCTGGAGCGCGCAAGCGGATAGAATCAATTTCCCAGCCACAAGGTATTTGAACAGTATATGTGTCGCTAACTTGTTCAATGCTCTAAAGCGGTTTTTAATGGTTATCATCTGTCACTATTTTTTAAATACGTTCACTCGCTGACCTAAATCAGCCGATGCGTTTGCCGCCTCCAATACCTGAATCACACGCAGGCCATCGGAAAAATTGGGGGATATGGGCTGGCCCTTTGAGATCGCGGACAAGAAATCCGCTACCGCATGAACAAAGGTGTGCTCATAGCCGATTGCATGTCCCGGTGGCCACCACTTCCCGACGTAGGGATGTTCCGACTCGGAGGCAAGAATAGTTCGGTAGCCTCTTATATGGCTGGGATCTTCATTGGAATAAAACTCAAGCCGATTGAGATCCTCCAAATCCCATCTAAGCGCCCCCTGGCTTCCGAAAATTTCAAACTGATTGGCATTGCGCTGACCGGTTGCGAAGCGGGTTGCCTCGAAGGAGCCCAGTGCGCCGCAGTCGAAGTTCACCAGCATCTGCGACGCATCATCCACATCGACGGTATCCATCGTGCTACTACCCGTTTCGATAGGTCGTTCGTTGATAAAGGTGCGCTTCTGGCAATAGACGGATTCGATTTTGCCAACCAGGAAATGGGCCAGATCAACACTGTGGGAATTCAAGTCTCCATGAGGTCCGTAACCCGCGTGCTCCTTCTTCATCTTCCAGCCGATCGGCGCTTCCGGATCCACCAGCCAATCCTGCAGATAGGCGCCACGCCAATGACGAATTTCACCGAGCCGTCCTTCTTCTATGATTTGCCTCGCCAGCGATACGGCAGGACTTCGTCGATAATTGTAGTTAACATAATGGCATACATTGGCTTTTTCAGCTTCACGGACCATGTCCTCGGCCGCTTGCGCAGTTAAAGCCATGGGCTTTTCGCAAAAGATATGCTTTCCGCATTTCGCAGCGGCAATGGCCACTTCGGGTTGCAAGGACTGCGGTAGGGACAAATCAACTACATCTACATCCTCCCGCTCCACAACCGTCCGCCAGTCGGTCGAAAATTCTTCGAACCCCCACCTTCGCGCGAATGCTTCGGTCTTGGCGGAGTCACGTCCGCAGACCACTTTCAGGACCGGTTCCAACTCCGGTTCGAAAAAGGGAATGACCTGCCTCCAGGCATTTGCATGAGCGCGGCCCATGAACTCGGTTCCTACTAGAGCGATTCGTATTTTCTTCTTCGTCATGTTACGCGGAATTTAATCATCTTTCTCATCCTTAAATATTTGGTTGAAACCACAAGAAGCACAAAAGCCACAAAAGATCAGGCAGTTGGAGAATAGCGTAAATGCATATAGCGGATGAACGGTTTAATTGGATCTAAAATAACGTAAGCTGCCGTTCTGTATTTCTTGTACTTCTATCCATAAGAATCTGTTTTTTATACGAACTTTTTGTTCCCGCGGATTGTAGCTCTCTGGAATTCCATATGAATCACAAAAGTCACAAAATCGATTTCATTGGGCTCTTCTTTTTGTGTTTTTTTGCGCTTTCTGTGGTTAAATCATTTGGTTTCGGCTTTGCTGCTCTAAACTTTATGTGGTTAAATTTTTCAGCTCCGAGCTAGACGTTCCCTTTTCTCATTTCCTCGACGGCGTGGTTTGCCGCGCGGGCGGTGAGCGCCATGTAGGTTAAGGAGGGATTTTGAGTGGAGGTGGAGGTCATACAGGCCCCGTCTGTGACAATCACGTTCTTACAGGCGTGCAGTTGGTTCCACTTATTGAGGAGGGAGGTCTTGGGATCTTTACCCATCCGCACTCCACCCATCTCATGGATATCGATTCCGGGAGCCTGGTGCTTTTGCGTGGTTTTTATATTCTTAAAACCGGCGGCGGCAAACATTTCGGAAAGCTGCTCCATTGAATCAACTTCCATCTTGAGATCGTTGTCGTCGTAATCGATATCTATATTGAGAAGCGGCATTCCCCAGGCATCCGTTTTCTTGGAATCCAGGCTCACGAAGTTACTTTCTTTGGGAATCGTTTCGCCCATCATTTGTGCCCCCATAGACCAACCGCCCAGTTTCGGGTTCATGAGGCTTTCCTTAAGATCCGCGCCAATGCCCGAACGGTCGCTGTACATATTTCTTTTAGCCGAAAAGGCGGTAGCATACCCCCTCAGAAACCCGGTTTCCTGCCGGAACATATTCCGGAATCGGGGGATGTAAGTAGACCCCGGGCGGTCGCCGAAAGTGGCAAACTCGCTTAGTCCCTCAAACTCCGCCCGAACCTTTGTATTGTAGTTATGAAAGGCTACAAATTTTCCCATCAATTCATTGTCATTGCCCAATCCCTTCGGGAAGCGGCTTGATATTGAATTCATTAGGATGAGATTGGTGTTCAGGGCGGAGGCATTGACGAAAATGATCTTCGCGTAGTATTCGATGACTTCCTTGGTTTGGCTGTCAATGACCCGCACCCCGGTCGCTTTTTCCTGCTTTTCATCGTAGATAACGGAATGGGCAACCGAATGGGGCCGCATTGTAAGATTTCCGGTTTTCTCCGCCCAGGGCAGAGTGGAAGAGTTGCTGCTAAAGTAGCCGCCAAAGGGGCAGCCGCGCTTACAGAGGCGTCGGCTCAGGCATTGAGAGCGGCCTTGGGCGAGCTGCGTTGGCGTCGATTTTGTCAAATTGGCGA
>CALGUT010000640.1 GCA_937920335.1 uncultured Opitutales bacterium | reverse complement strand
GAAGGGAAGGGGCTTAAACCGAAAGAGGAAGCCGATAAACGAACGCTGATTCGCCGGATCACTTTTGATCTGACTGGCCTTCCTCCCACCTTGGATGAGATTGCAGCGTTTGTGGATGATACGAGTTCCGATGCCTATGAGAAGCTCGTAGATCGATTGCTCGAGAAACAATCCTACGGCGAGCATATGGCGCGCTTTTGGGCAGATTTGGTGCGTCTGAGCGATACCAATGGCATGCACAAAGACTTTCACCGTGAGTTTTCGACCTATCGCGATTGGGTTATTCGTTCATTTAATGAGAATCTTCCGTATGATGAATTCGTTAAATACCAGTTGGCAGGTGACCTGTATGGAGAACCGACTCGCGATCAACTCGTAGCCTCGGGGTTCAATCGCCTTCACATGATAATCGATGTCGGTACCGCCTTGCCTGAGGAAAGCCTTCACAAAAATGTAGCGGACAGAGTTGAGGCCGTCGGAACTGCATTTCTAGGTCTCACAGTACAGTGTGCGCAGTGTCATGATCACAAATATGATCCGATTACCCAAAAGGATTACTATCAGCTCTACGCGTTCTTTAATAACTTTAGCGGCGCCGCCGAAACGATCAACCGCCCTCCTCGTGGGCTACAACCGCCCTTTATAAACCTGACGACACCGAAGCAAGATCGGGACCTCGCGAGTTTCGATGCGAACCAGCGTCGGTTAGAACTCGATCTCCGAGCTGTGAATCGTGTGATTAGTCTCTCCGATAAATGGCCTAAGGAATTTGATGAGATAGAAGTCCCTTGGATCTGGGATAACTCGGAGTTGGAAAATAAAGCGCTCGATTTTAAAACAGAGCTCACGCTTGCAGGGTTGCCTGACAAAGCGATGGTTCGTTTTGTCGGGATGGGTGCTTTCGAAGTATTCTTAAACGGAGAATCTATCGGTAAGGGCCAATCCACAGAGGAGGGCGTTGCAGCAGAACTGAGTAAACTTATTCAGCTGGGAAAAAATGTATTTACCGCCGAAACGTCTGGCAAAGCGGGGTTTGCATTTGTACTGGAGTATGATCAAGCAGGGCAAACCGAGACGCTTGTTTCTGACGACTCCTGGTTGGTGAGTGAAGCTGGAGACGGTGGCTGGGCTGAAGCGAACGAGATACATGAATTTGGCTTGGAGAATGATTGGACGGCAGATGTTCGAGCGGTTGAGGTCCTTAAGATTGAGAAGCAGCGGGCGCAGCTTGAGAAAGACCGGATCGCTTACCTGGAGACAATTCCCGGGGCTATGTTCATGGACGAGCTTGATCCTCCGCGACAGACTTATATGCTAAACGGCGGTGCTTATGATTCTCCCGATCAGCCAGTTGAAAGAAACACGCCCGGCTTTCTGCCGCCTTTGAAGGAGAAAGATGGCATGTATTCGCGTATGGATTTGGCAGAGTGGTTCGTTCAGCCGGATCATCCACTGACTGCACGTGTGACCGTAAATCGTTTTTGGCAGCAACTATTGGGAGTCGGACTGGTGAAGACTTCAGAGGATTTTGGTGCTCAAGGTGAATGGCCAAGCCACCCAGACTTACTGGATGATCTTGCAGTGAGATTTGTCGAATCAGGCTGGGATGTTAAACAGCTTATTCGTAGTATCGTACTCTCCAACACCTACATGCAGTCGTCTGATGCAAAGCCTGAGGAATTCGAATCAGACCCCGAAAACCGGTTGCTTGCCCGAGGATCTCGTTACCGGATGGATGCAGAAATGATACGGGATCAAATTTTGGCTGTGAGTGACCAGTTAAATGATCAGATGTATGGTAAGAGTGTTAAGCCACCACAACCGCCGGGCCTGTGGGAGATGGTAAGCATGGATGCACCATTTACTTACGTTGCAGATACGGATGAGAGTATTTACCGTCGCAGCTTCTACACTTATTGGAGGCGGGGGATGCCTCCGCCGCAGATGACGATTATGAACGCACCGTCCAGGGAGTTCTGTGTGACTCGTCGGGAAAGAACGAATACACCGTTGCAAGCCCTTTTGTTGATGAATGAGGAGGAGTATTTCAATGCTGCCAAAGTGACCGCCAAGAACACACTCGCAGAAACAGACGACGTTCGGGCGGGGCTATCTTTGACCTATGAGAAGATAACCTCTCATCTCCCAGATTCGGATCGTCTTATGTTCTTGGAGGAAACGCTC
The DNA here is from genome assembly GCA_937920335.1 of uncultured Opitutales bacterium. Taxonomy (GTDB): domain Bacteria; phylum Verrucomicrobiota; class Verrucomicrobiia; order Opitutales; family UBA2995; genus UBA2995. The sequence goes on along the minus strand of CALGUT010000640.1, from coordinate 2,592 downwards.
GAAGAGTTTAGGGAGTTATACAGTAACGATAAGGAGTTGACTGAAGCTCTGACTCCAGAGCTGGGTTCCATCGATCTTAATGATCGGGTGGAGGTCGCCGCTTGGACCATGCTCACGCACGGCCTCCTCAACCTCGAGCTCACGAAAGTCAGGAGATAATTATGGATCAGTTTCAAACATTTTGCGATACACTCAATCGTCGCCAGTTTATCAAAAATGCTTCCATGGGATTGGGGGCTGCAGCTCTTAGTGGTTTGGTGAGTAACTCGTTAGTCGGTTCTGGTGCGGCCCCTACCGGACTCCACTTCACGCCGAAAGCCAAACGTGTCATTTTTTTGTTCATGGCCGGTGGCCCCAGTCAGTTGGATCTATTCGATTACAAGCCGGATCTAGAGAAACTCCATGGGATGGAGCTTCCATCTGAGATTACCAAGGGCCAGCGCGTGACTGCGATGACGAAGGGAAAACGGAAGGACATTTGCGCGTCTATTTTCAAGTTCGCACCCCAAGGTGAAAGTGGGTTGATGATGAGTGAGCTCCTTCCTCATCTGTCGAAGCACGCGGACGATCTTTGTCTGATCAAGTCTACTCATACCGAGGCGATTAACCACGACCCGGCAAAGACCTTCTTCTGTACGGGTTCAGAGATGCCGGGGCGGGCAAGTATGGGCTCTTGGCTGAGTTATGGTTTAGGGACACTGAACCGGGATCTACCTGACTTTGTGGTTTTGAGCTCAGCCTTCTGGTCTGGGAAAGTAAATGTTCAGGCGCTTTACAGTCGTTTATGGGGAACTGGGTTTTTGCCAGGTAAGCACCAAGGAATCGCATTTCAATCCGTCGGGGATCCGGTGTTATTTCTCTCCAATCCCAAAGGCGTAGATCGCACATCTCGTAAGGAAATGTTGGATTTTGTCGCAAAGATAAACTCCGAGCAGGAGATCCAGACGGGTGATCCAGAGATAAAAACCTCGATTGCCCAACAGGAGATGGCTTTCCGGATGCAAATGTCGGTACCGGAACTGACCGACCTGAGCCAGGAAAGCCAAAGCACTCTGGATATGTATGGTCCAGAGGTCAGCGAGTCCGGTTCTTTTGCTAGGAATTGCTTGTTAGCCCGTCGTATGGCTGAACGGGATGTGCGGTTCGTACAGCTCTTTCATCGTGGGTGGGATCATCATCGAGGATTACCTACCCATATTCGAGGCCAAGCCCGCGATGTGGATCAACCGATTTCAGGTTTGTTAACCGATCTTAAGCAGAGAGGTTTGCTGGACGATACATTAGTCGTCTTTGCGGGTGAGTTCGGTCGGACCACCTATGCACAGAATCTAACACCGGGCGATCGTACTGACTACGGTCGGGACCACCATCCCCGCTGTTTTACTACTTGGATGGCTGGTGGAGGAATCAAGGGAGGAATCAGTTATGGGGAGACCGATGAGTTCTGCTATAATGTAGTGAAGGACCCGGTACACGTACGCGATCTTCATGCTACCATGCTTCATCAACTCGGCATTGATAACAACCGTTTGATCTTTCCGTTCCAGGGTCTCGATCAAAAATTAACCGGCGTTGAAAAGGCTCATGTGATAAAGGACATCATCGCTTAAGGCTTGTCGGATGGGCTTTATGCCCCGAGTCCGAGTCTGGCAGGAAAGATGATCGCGGCATAGCCGTTCCTACTGTATCAAGGAGTCAGGCTTCAAAGATCGGCCCAGAAATGGTAGTTTCCACCTTTGTCATCGTATTTGATCATCAACCGTTCCAGCTCCGATTTCATGTGGTTCAAAGTGTCCTGGTGTGATTGGCTTTCGATAAGATTCGTCATTTCGTAAGGATCGTTTTCCAGATCGTAGAGCTCGTCGTAGAATGGTTCCTTGTAATAGCGGACATACTTCCAGCGGTCAGTTCGCACAGCTTTCCACCAGCTCTTTTGGCCAGGTAGATCCGTCTCGGGCCAGAACTCAAATAGCAGTGCCGAGCGCGGATCTTGCAATTCGTCACCTTGAAATACGGGTAATAGATCTTGCCCTTGCATCTCGCTGGGTACGGGAATTCCTGCCAGCTCCAGCAAGGTGGGTGCGATATCAATATTGAGGACGCCTACCTCTGATCGGCTACCTGCTTTTATGAGTGGCGGGTAACGGACAAAAAAGGGGACGCGAATGGATTCTTCGTAGGCGAGTCGCTTCTCCGTTAGTCCATGTTCTCCAAAGAAGAAACCATTGTCGCCGATAAAGATGATCATCGTTTTGTCCAGGATACCTTCTTCCTCAAGCGCGCGGTATATTTCGCCGACGCCATCATCTATATCAACGGTCATGCGGGCTATGTTTCGGATGTCCTCATCCGTCGGTGGTTTTTGGGCAAAGCCTTTTAATGAAGGTTGAACGACGAATCCGGGCTGTGCGCTGAGGCGTCGTTCGATAGGCTGATCTTTGTAAAGCGACTGGTTTCTTTCTGCTGCCAGCAGGTGCTCATCGCCATAGCTGGTGTGAACAGAGCGATGCCAAAGGGATATATTAAAGGGGTGGTCTTTGTTTTCGCGAATGAACCGCACTGCTTCAGCAGAATCTATGTCGGTCGCATGTC
>CALGUT010000639.1 GCA_937920335.1 uncultured Opitutales bacterium | reverse complement strand
CCTTCCGATTCGGACACATCTATTCTTGGATCTTCGATTTGCTTCTGTCGCCAATCCTGAAGTTGTATTTCCTGATCAGAAAACAGTTTGTGAATACGTCCTTTAATCTCAAGAGCGCCAAGGCTTCTAACACCGTTTGCTACTACCCAAACGAGCTTACTCGCAACGCCATCCACTAATTGGCCGAGATTCACATCCTCCGCTTCAGCCGCATCGATAAGCTCCTCCCATTCCTCTTGAGGTAAAAGCGTTCGTTCAACGATCCAGTCAAGAAGCTCAAATGAGGTCGAGGGAACATACCCCTGACATAAGCGCTGCCTTTTCTGTTCGAAGCCATGGATAATACTATTCGGGATCGGCAACCGAAGCCCAGAGTCAAACACAACTTCCTTCAACAAATCTTTATTGAGCTTGGACGATTTATCCACCGCCGGATCATCCCGCTCATACATATATTGATTGATTTGACGCCATGCAGCATTGGCAGCAAAGGGTGAAGCCATCTCCATCGAGCATTCACTCCATGTGATTTCTCCCGCCTCAAACTCCTCGAGTACCTGCTGTAGGTGCACCATATCAAACTCATCCCGAAAGCAGGTACGCCAAGTCTCCAACAGTATGGGAAAGTCCTCGTACTGCATGACTGACTCCATCACCTTTTGGGACTTCAGTCGGTTCATCCACAGCGGCATCCGTTGATTTGCCCGCGAGCGTGTTACCAACAGTGCCCTACCCGCGCATTCACGAAATCGCGCTCCAAAAAACCCGCTCCCTTCAAGTCGCTGCCGAATCAGATTCTGCGCGTTGGTGGAGGTTACCAAAGATAGCATCTCGGCAGACGACACATCAGCCGGGACCATCAGCACGATACAGTCGTTACTGACGTGCACCTCAAGGCGGTGCCCAAATCGTTTCTCCCAGGCCGCATCCAGCGCCATGGCGTAAGGTCGGTTCACCTTTCCTCCCCAACCTGTATGAATCACGACCTGGTTACCTTCCTGTGTTCCCGGGCCGGAGTTCACGTGCTCCACCAATATATGGTGTCGATGAGGAAGCGCTCTACCCGTTTGTTTTTGTTGCCGTTTTAGAAAGTCCAATAACTGATCTACGGATACAGTATTTAGCTGAAGCTCATCGGAAAGATGACTCGTCCATTCGGGCGATACCAGGTTGCTCTGCGCCTCCTCCAAAAACGTTCCAATAGCTTCCGAGAAGTGGAAATCGCGACTGTTGTCCTCTGCTATCCAGAACGGAAAATTACTCCCCCCTTTAGCAGCCGATACCACCAACACATCGTTGTGCGTGATTTTTTGAATCTTCCATGACTGAGCACCGAGCGTAAAATTCTGCCCGACCCGTGCTTCCCAAACGAACTCTTCGTCCAGCTCGCCAATCCGTGCGTTCGATTTCTCATGACGCAGGTTAAAGTAGCCTCGATCAGGAATCACACCGCCCGAAAGATAGAGTGTCATCAATGCTCCCGGTCGCGCTCGCGCCGTGTTATCCAAACGATCAATCGATATGCGCGGCTTGAGCTCGCGTAGTCGACTGTCCGCATAACGCCCGGCCAACATTTCCAGAACCAGATCGAATTCCTTACGGCCTAAATTTCGATAGGGATAACTGGTACGGATAAAATCAAACAGGGCATCAAGATCCCACTCCTCAACACCCACTATACTCAACAACACCTGCGCCAATACATCGAGGGGGCCTTCCAGCGGCTTGAGCGGTTCGATGTTTCGCGCTCGTATGTTTTTAGCCAATACTGCTGATTCCAAAAAATCCCTCGAGTGCGTGGGAATCAGTAAACCACGACTTGCTTCCCCTACTTGGTGCCCCGCCCGGCCGATCCGTTGAATCGCCGAGGCAATCCCCGGAGGAGCCTGTACCAGCACCACTTCGTCGAGACTTCCAATATCAATACCCATCTCCAACGAGTTGGTCGCAATGATCGCTTTCAGCTCTCCTGCTTTGAGCTTGCTCTCCACCTCCTCACGAATCTCGCGCGACAAGGACCCGTGGTGGGCATAGGCTAACGGAGCCGGCTGATTGAGATTGATTTTGTAGGCCAGCTTCTCACAGAGCCGACGATTGTTTACGAAGAACAGTGTGGAAGTATTCTTCTTTATTATATCCTTAAACTGCCCGACCAACGGCTCCCAGAGCGATTCGTCCGAACCCCGCTCATCGGTGCCTGCCGGAAAGAACACACGCAGCTGGTATTCCTTCTCAATAGCCGAGTCGATCTGCACCACCTCACGCGGCACATAACGATCCCCCTCTCGGATCAATCCCCCGACAAACGCCGCCACGGTTTCCAACGGCTTCACCGTCGCCGATAAAGCGACCCGTTGAAACTCACCTGACAACGGAACCAGGCGATCCACAGCCGTTAACAAATAAGTTCCGCGACGCCCACCGATTACACCATGGATTTCATCGAGGATCACTGACTTCAATCCGGTCAGCATCTGCCGCCCATGCACCGAACTAAGCAACAAGTTCAAACTCTCTGGCGTAGTGATTAAAATCTCCGGTGGATTCCGAAGCATTCGCCGCCGATCCGTTTGCGAGGTATCGCCACTACGCGTCTGCACCCGGATCTCCGGAAACTCCTCGCCAGCCTCCTCGCACTTATTTTTCAGCGCCTCGAGCGGGTGAATTAAGTTTCGCTGGATATCATTGTTCAGCGCCTTGAGTGGCGAAATATAAAGCACCCGCGTTTGCCCCAGTTCCCACTCAGCCGAGATCAACTGGTTGAGGGCCCAAAGAAACGCCGTTAGCGTCTTCCCACTCCCCGTCGGGGCCGTTGCCAACACGTGCCGACCTGCCGCAATCTCAGGCCAGGCCTTCGCCTGCACATCCGTTGGCTGCCCTAACTCCTTCTCAAACCACTCACGAATAAGCGGATGGAAGGGAGTTAGCGAATCTTGAACCTGAGGCATGATTCAACCTTCTGATCGCAACTCCCGCTGGGCAAGAACAAGTCGTTGGGCTTTCACAACTAGCAGCCTGACCGGCGCCAGGCTACCAATCAGGGTGCTTTTTTCAAAGCTTCGCGCACCACTGGATGAACCACTTCGCCGTTTCTTACATTGATGCCATCCCGGAGAAACCGGTCCTCTTTAAATGCCTTCTCAATACCCAGCTCGACCAGTTTGGCCAAGTAGGGTTCGGTTGCCTGAGTCAACGCAATCGTAGAGGTTCTTCCAACCAATGCCGGCATATTGGGGACAGCGTAGTGGATTACTCCATACTCTTTGTAGATCGGGTTTTCATGGGAAGTGGGGCGTATCGTTTCGATACACCCTCCCTGATCAATAGCGATGTCCACCACGACGCTTCCTTCCCGCATATTTTTAACAGTTTGAGCATGAACAACGTTAGGCGCTAATCCACCTGGAACCAGAACCGCACCTACCAGGAGGTCGGCATCGGCCGCATAATTTTCCAGATTGGATGGGTTGGCTACAAGGGTCGCAACTCGGCCTCCGTAAAGTTCGTCAATACGTTCCAGTCTTGACTGATTCACATCCAGGACGGTCACGCGGGCCCCCAGACCAATGGCCATTTCGCAGGCATGCGTACACCAGCAGTACCAGATCCTATAACCACCACATGCCCTGAAGCCGTCCCTGGAACGCCTCCTAGCAACACTCCAGAACCTCCATTGGGGCTCTGTAGATAATACGCTCCCAATTGTACTGATAAACGACCTGCCACCTGAGACATCGGCTTTAAGAGAGGCAAGGAGCCATCCTTTGCTTCGATGGTTTCATAACAGACAGCCAGCGTGCCCGACTCCTTTAGCCGCGTGGCCAGTCCTGGCACCGCCGCAAGGTGAAGGTAACAAAATAAGGTGAGATTCCTTCTGAGCAACGGATATTCCTGCTCAAGCGGCTCTTTTACCTTTACCACTAAATCCGCCTCTTCATAGACCGTCCCGGCCGTATCGACAATGGTAGCACCGGCCTTAACATACTCCTCGTCGACATACCCACAAAGATTGCCGGCATTGGATTGAACGATCACTTCGGCTCCCAATTGCACCAACCGCTTACAAGTACTCGGGCGCGCAGCCACCCGCGTCTCGCCCTGCTTAATTTCTTTTGGAATACCTACTTTCACAGATCAATTCGTCGTTCGTAGCGTATCTTCCCGAGCTTTGCCTGGAACTCACAAGTTTATTCGGAATTCTTTGCACGCAGTTAAACCTATAGGAAGCAACTACGGAATGACTAATCCGGGTAGACCCTTTTATTCAACGAAACCGGTTCAAACACTTGCAGATCATGAAACTGCGATGACGCAAACTTCGGAGCTGATGGACATCTATCCTCCTCCTCAAATTTATGCTTCAACAGCTGAATCAGGTTTCCCCGGATATTATAATTCAACGTCTACAGGAAGGCTACAGTGTCTTCCCGATTACTAGATCGCAGTTTCCCGTTTCCTCAACAGGTAGTAGCAGAACGCAATAAACCCGATCAGGAACAGCGAAACCAGGTAACCATCCACCACCCGTTCGGTCCCAAAGAACCAATGGGCCGGCTCCGTTTGGTCGAAGGTTTTGGCAAAACATTGGATGACAAATACCCAGCCGGCATGCAGGCCCACGCAAGCCCACAGGTTGCGGGTGTATAAAAAGACCAATTGCAGTAGCACACCGACCAAAAACAAGTTGAAGAAAAGAAGGGCGTCAAAGTTGACTTTGAATGCGGTCAGCGTACTCCAAACAGCAATCAGCCCGTCATCCCACCCAATCTGCGAATGCGGGATCTGTTGCCAGGGTTCATCCGGCATTTTAAAGTGGAGGTAGGCGAAAAACAGAGACGAGATCACCACCGCCTTCCAGGGATTCATCGCATTGTAAAATGCCCGGAACACAAATCCACGGAAGAAAGTTTCTTCCATAAACCCTATCAGCAATGCTCCGATCAACCCGAGTGCCATCCGCTCCACTTGATAGCCCCAGGTCCAGATATCGCGGGGCTCAATGATCCCTAAGCTCAAATCGATCCCAAAAATAAGGGCCATCATCGCCACGCCTATGGGAAACCATTTTCTGAAATAGCTCCACCCTGGTGACAGGAAGCCCAGGCGTTTCCAGGACCAGAGATTCGCGCGTCTGATCAGCACCGGAAACAGGATCAACAAACACAGGAGTCGGCCCCGGTTCAAAAAGTCACTGAAAGGCTTTCCCGACAAATAGCTAGTCCCATCCGGATCGAAGAAATGTACCGCTTGGGCGAACAATGGAGCGAGCGCTGCAGAGAACAGGAGCGACCCAAAGTAAAGGTTAACTATTAACCATATTCCCCGGTTCGAATACTCGGCTTCGCGTAGGTCATCCAATTGGAAAAACGAATCTCGCGTCATAGTAGATTAAGCATGTTGAATTGAGCAAAGGCTCAGGCCCCTTTCAGGTCAAGTACAGGCTCTGCCAATTCTCCAACGGTCGTAATTCCACGCCCATTGCTCGGGATAAAGTTCTACGATCGCTTCGATCGTAGACGCCATTTTTTGGGTTAAATACTGAGTATCTCTTATCCCATGATTAGCGGGGAAAATTTCACTCGAAATCAATTCATAGTGCATAGGACCTTTTCTTACACAAAAAACCCCATAGACAGCGCAGCCGGTCATCTGAGTTACTATTGCTGGGCCACACACAAAATCAGTTTGGCGGCCCATAAAATCTACCGGAGTCTTCCTCCCACTGGCCGGTCTCTGATCCATCACGACTCCCAAATGGTTGCCGGAACGAAGAGTTTTCACCATGTCTCTCAACAGCAATGGTCTATCAATTAGCAGTACTTCCATACCCAGACGACCGCGAAACTTATCAAGGAAACGAGTCATGACCTTACATCTAGGCCGCCTGGCCAAAGCCACAAATTCTGAATCGGAGACTTCGGATACGGACCAACCGACAGCTTCCCAACTTCCTAAATGCGCAGACACAATCATACAACCGGTCCCTGACGCTTCACCTGCTTTCACCAATGCCCCAAGCTCTTTTAACCCGTCGATTCGCAAGGTCTTAGGATTACAGGAAAACTTCAACGTTTCGAGAGCTGAACAAATCGTACTAAAACAGGTCTGTTTCTCGAACTGAATCGCCTGCTCACTACCCTTCGCAAGATTCCGCACCTCCTCTAGATTCGCGCGCAGAATGCGAATGTCACGTCCCACGAACATCCTACCCAAAAAGCAAAACGCTTTCGCTACGGGAGCTATCATAAACTTGGGTGTTATTCGGATCAGAAAGAGGGCAAAATCGTAAACACAAAGAATAGCAGATTCTTTGAAAGTTGGAGTATCAGTCATTCAGGCTTTCCGACATATAAAAATATAACAAAACTTAGAAAGGTAAAATCGAACGTAGCAGGCTGGAAGAAGCTATTACAACTGCAGAAACCAACAAATCTAGTTCCTTATTGGAGGGCACAGTTTGATGCTTTCTTAAATCCATAGATCAACTTCATTCCAATAACCCAATCCCCAAAACGGCTCGCTAAACGAAACGTTTAATCGTTTCTCGACACTGCTATGGGTTATTGCAGTAGTATTTCATTTTTAAATGAAAATAAAACACCCCTCACATTTTCTGTCTACAAAATCCGGCCAACACTTTAGTAAATGTAAAAAATCAATTGCCTATTGGCATTTTCGATGAGGTCACCATGGTAACCGCCTTCAAAAGTGTGACTCAAAAACCAAGACATTTTCCGAATCCGAGCGTCAGTAAACCTGAGAGTACTCGCAAGATTCTTTATGACGACATTAGAACTGGCATACCGGGCTTAGACGACGGCAGCGGATCCGAAGGCGGGAACGGCGAAAGGACTATGTCCGTTCAATAATATGAAAACGAATACCAGTACCAAACCGTTACCAGACGCAACCGGTTCTAAAGGCAGCTCAAAGCAGTCCGGGAAGTTCGGTACCTTTTCAGGAGTCTTCGTCCCCAATGTCCTGACAATTCTTGGTGTAATTCTATTCATGCGAACCGGTTGGGTTGTTGGTCAGGCCGGAGTTTACAATACTCTCATCATCCTCGTTCTCGCGAATAGCATAACGCTGCTCACTTCTCTTTCTCTCTCAGCTATTGCAACTAACACCAAGGTGGGAGGCGGAGGCGCTTACTTTCTGATCTCACGAAGTCTGGGATTGGAAGTCGGCGGGAGCATCGGCGTTCCCCTCTTCCTTGCCCAGGCGGTATCCGTGGCGTTCTACATAATCGGTTTTACCGAGTCTCTGATCCCCTTCTTCCCTGATATCGATAGTCGCCTGATTGCGATGACCGTACTGGCGATCATATTTTTGATTTCATGGTCGAGCTCAGATCTCGCCGTCAAAGCACAGAACCTGATTCTTATCGTATTGGTCCTGGCACTACTCTCATTTTTCCTGGGATTCCGACCCACAAACCTTATCTCAGAAAACTGGTCCGCCAACTACGAACCCGGCTTCGAGTTCTGGACTGTTTTTGCCATCTTCTTTCCCGCGGTTACTGGAGTCATGGCTGGTGCCAGCATGTCCGGCGACTTGAAGGACCCCTCCAAAAGTATTCCACTTGGAACAATCGGAGCTGTCGTCGTAACCTTCCTCGTCTACGTCGCCCAGATCTTTTGGCTTGGGAAAAACGCACCCCGCGCAGACTTGGTGGAAAACACACTTATCATGAACGATATCGCGCTGTTCGGTCCGCTCATTTACGCGGGGCTCTGGGCGGCTACGATAAGTTCAGCGATAGCGAGTCTATTGGGAGCCCCCAGAACACTGCAGGCCCTCGCGCTGGACGGTGTTTTCCCGCGAATCCTCGCCAGGAACTCGGGACCCAAGAACGAACCGCGAACTGCACTCGTCTTCTCTGTGGCACTCGCAGCAGGGTGTATTCTACTCGGCGACCTCAACATCATTGCGCCAATCATATCCATGTTTTTCCTTGCCACCTATGGCATGGTAAATCTCGTCGCCGGAATCGAACGTTGGGTGGCCAATCCCAGTTTCAGACCTACTTTCAAAGTCCCTTGGATATTCTCGATGGCAGGAGGACTCGGCTGTTTGGTCGTTATGTTCCTGCTCAGCCCTTGGGCTACCGTCGCGGCAATCATCCTCATGCTCGGTTTGTATGTTTACCTGACTACCAAACAATATCAGACCGCATTCGGCGACACCTGGAGTGGATTCTGGTTTTCCTTGGTTCGCTTTGGACTGCTGAAATTCTATAAATCCAGTCAGCATGTGCGCAACTGGCGACCCGTCCTGCTCGTTCTATCGGGCAACCCCCGTGTAAGAACCAAATTAGTAGAGTTCGGCTCACTCTTTGAATCCAAACGCGGCTTTCTTTTCCTTGCTCAAATCCTGACTGGCGACTGGACCAAAACGATCCATCGTCGAAAGTCCGCCCGTGAATCGATAGAAACATTTATCATCGACAACGACCTGTCAGCTGAAGCCATTGTTATGTCGTCCCCTGATTTTGAGGAAGGAGTTTCAGCAATCATTCAGACCTGTGGCGTGGGCCCATTACTTCCAAACATGGTCATGGTGGGGTGGTCGGAGGATACCATTAAACATGCCCTCTTTCGGAGGACGGTTCACAGGATCCTACAACTTCAGACTAGCCTGCTGCTATTTGTAGAAGCAGATAAGCCCGAAGCAGAACTCGATCGGACGATTGACGTCTGGTGGGGTGCGCGCATCAACGGAACATTGATGCTTACCCTTGCGCATTTGCTCCAATCGAATCCCGAGTGGAAAACCTGCAAAATCCGATTACTAGTTATTGTCCGTAAAGAATCTGGTATCGAGGAGGCCCGTAAAAATCTCGAAAACGATTTGAAAGAAGCGCGAATCAACGGCGAGGCGGTTCCGATTCTCGCACAGGGCGCGCCCTTCGATGTCATTGCCAGAGAATCCCATAATTCCCGGGTTACCTTCGTAGGGTTCAATCTACAGGCACTGGCCGAAGACGAGAATCCACTCCAGGATTATGAAAACTTTATGAAGGCGCTGAACGGTCATATCTTCTTCATCAAGAACTGGCAGGAATTGACACTGAAGTAACGTCGAAGAGGTTCTCTTCAAACAAGAGTTTCTTGCTCAACCATTAAACTCCGGCACGATTCCCGCTTTTCGACTCCCATGGATCACTCTCTTTCGATTAATCTACTGCACACTCAATACAGCTCAGGCGAACTGACTCCTGAAGCGCTGGTCGATGACATCCTTAACCGCAATACTCAGGCAGAAAATCCCCATATCTGGATCCACCTCCTGACCAAGGAAGAGCTAACCCCATACCTGAAAAACCTTGAAGGAAAGTCTCCAGTGGATCTGCCTCTCTATGGAATCCCGTTTGCCATCAAGGACAATATCGACCTGCAGGGTATACCAACCACAGCAGCGTGCCCGGATTATTCATTTATCCCAGAAAGATCAGCAACTGTCGTTGAGAATCTGATACAGGCTGGAGCTATTCCAATCGGGAAAACCAATCTCGATCAATTTGCCACCGGTCTCGTCGGCGTCCGTACTCCCTACGGCGTGCCGGTCAATCCCTACGCACCTGATCGTGTACCCGGTGGCTCTAGTGGTGGATCGGCCGTTGCTATGAGCGAAGGTCTCGTCAGCTTTTCATTGGGCACCGATACCGCCGGCTCTGGCCGTGTGCCCGCAGCGTTCAATAAACTCTGGGGCGTCAAACCCAGCAAAGGGCGATTAAGCTCCACTGGACTCGTACCCGCCTGCCGCACCCTCGATTGTATTTCCATCTTCGCGCTCAACGCCGCGGACAGCGCACTGACCCTCTCCGTCGCAGAGAGCTACGACAGTGAAGATGCCTACTCGCTACCCACCATCGACCTGCCTGCGGCCAACACAGGAACACTGGGCATACCCAAGCAAGAAGACTTGCTGTTCTTTGGAGATGCGGGCTACGAGGCTGCTTGGTTGAAGGAACTGGAGAATCTCAAAGCCAAAGGTTGGAAGATCGTGGAAATCGACTTCAAGCCGTTTTGCGATGCCGCCCTCCTTCTCTATGAAGGCCCTTGGGTTTCCGAGCGTTACACAGCGGTAGAGTCGTTTCTGAAATCTCACCCCGATAGCTTTTTCCCTGCCACCTACAAGATTATCAGTGGCGGCGAACATCACAGTGCCCGCGACGCCTTTGCGGCCACCTACAAACTTGCCGACCTCAAACGCCAATCTGAGGCCGCTTGGGACGGCATTGATGCCATCGTTACGCCCACTGCTGGCGGCTTTCCCACTCTCGCTGAGCTGGAAGCCGATCCAATCGGCCCAAATTCACAGCTCGGCTACTACACCAACTACATGAACCTGCTCGACCTCTGCGCACTGGCTGCTCCCGCTGGTGAGACCGAAAGCGGACTCCCTTTCGGAATCACCTGGTTCGCCCCCAGAGACAACGACAGAGCATTGATCCAATTTGCAAGCACAGGGCCACAAACCAATTCCATCATAGATGACGGACTCTCTCTCATTCTCTTTGGAGCACACATGGAAGGCTTGGCTCTTAACTGGCAAGTCACCGAGCTCGGCGCCCAATTTGTAGCCACGGTCAAAACCGCATCCAAATACCAGATGTTCCACCTTCCCGAACCCGCCCCCGAACGCCCAGGCCTCATCCGCGTCGAACAAGACGGCTATGCCATCGAAGGCGAAGAATGGCTGTTTCCATCGGACAAAATCGGCACCTTCCTTTCAAAAATCCGCCAGCCCCTCGGCCTCGGAGAAGTCGAACTTTCAGACGGTAGAAAATGCCATGGGTTTCTGTGTGAGAAAGTAGCGACTGGAATCGCCAAAGACATTAGCGATACAGGCGGCTGGAGGCATTTTATAGCCCCACACACTTGAAGAGGAAAGATCGGTCTAATATTCCTCACAATCAGGAAGGGATTCGTGAATTTCCAAGTGAGAAGTCTGCGAATACAACCTGTTTTGTAAGAACAAAACAGATGCTCTCTGAGCCGAACACGGAGACTGACAACTTATTCTTCTCCATACTCCAAATACACTTGAACCACATCATCTCATCTCCCTGTATCACTTTTCATGTCGATGCGTTTCACGATCCTTGGAAGCAGCAGTTCAGGAAACTGCAGCTTGCTTGTGACCGAGCACTGCAAGGTGCTAATTGACGCGGGTTATTCGGGGAAGCAATTGTGCAAACTTCTCCAGTCAGTCGGCGAGTCGATTGAACAGATCGATGCGGTATTTATCACCCACGAACACTCCGATCATGCGTCCGGCATACGCGGACTTAGCAAGTTTCAGCACCTGGAGTTCTACGCGAATCGCGAGACTGCCAAAGCGGTGCAATCCAAGCTCACCAAACGGCCCACCTGGAAACTGTTTGAAACCGGTACGACCTTCGAGTTCAGGGACTTGGAGGTGACTAGTTTCTCGATTCCACATGATGCCTACGATCCAGTTGGCTTTGTTTTTAAAAATGGGAATGGGGATTTGTTCACACCTTACCGGAGTCTAGCCTGGGCGACTGACTTGGGATATGTTTCTGAGCTGGTGCGGGAACGCATACGCCATGTCGATGTGCTGGTACTTGAAGCCAATCATGACGCGGATATGCTGAACGAAGACACCAAACGCCCCTGGTCAGTCAAGCAACGCATCATCGGTCGCCACGGGCATTTATCGAACCGGGCCGCGAAGGAGCTTCTCGACTCCATGGAAGAACCTTGGTGGAAAAAAGTCTACCTTGCTCACTTGAGTAAGGACTGTAACTCGGTGGAAAAAGTCGCGGCCACCGTAACCAATGGGAAAAACCACCGTAGGAGCTACGATATAACCGTCGTTCCACCTGGAGAGACACTGCCGTCATTCGAAATATAGAATTGCTAAGGCGGTGAACAAGCCGGACGACGCATTTGGAATCGCAATAGGAATGCCGTCTGCTTACATTATTGTCATAAAATCCGACAATTGTCGCTGCACCACTACATCCCAGCCTCCTAATCCTATTTCTAATTAAATTTTGAAACAACGCACTTCCATGAACAGACGGTATCGGCACACAAAAATCATTTTCACCATCGGCCCTGCCTCGGAAAGCGATGAAATGCTCGAAAAGCTCATCACTGAAGGTGTGGATGTATGCCGGATCAATATGGCTCATGCGAATCACGAATGGACCAAATCGACTATTCAACGTATCCGCGCTATCAGTAAGAAATTGGGGCGGGAAATATCCGTGATGATGGACGTCAAAGGCCCGGAGATCCGGACCTGCCCCATGGATGAACCGATTCACTTGACCCAAGGAGATCGCGTCGACCTCTCAACAGAAGCCAATGCGTTTAGCCGTGATGAAGCTGGGCATGTAATACTCGGCGTTAACTATCCGTCGCTCATTGACGACATACCTGTGGGAAACATGATTCAGGTAGATAACGGCCTGCTAAACTTTGAAGTTCTCCGCAAAACCGAATCGCGTATCGAGTGTATGGTAGTCGTAGGTGGTGAACTTGGCAGTCGTCGCCACATCAATCTTCCGGGTGTAAAAATCAACCTACCTGCGATCACTGAAAAAGACCGGGGAGACATAAAAGTTGGTATGGAAGCCGGCGTCGACCAGTACGCATTATCATTTGTTCGGGAGGCCACCGATATCGATATTCTGCGCGAGTATATGGTGAGCATCGGAGCAACGGGTAAGATCGTAGCCAAAATCGAAGACCAGTCGGCTATAACGAATTTGGATGAAATCATTCAGGCAGCCGATAGCCTGATGGTCGCCCGAGGGGATCTGGGGATCGAGTGCCCCTACGAGGAACTCCCCATCATCCAGCGTAGAGCGGTCAAACAGTGTCTCCGCATGGGTAAAGGTGTTATAGTCGCCACCCACATGCTGGAATCGATGATCGAAAACCCCGTTCCGACCCGTGCTGAAGTCACCGACATTTCCAACGCCGTCTACGAGCAGGCCGATTGCATCATGCTCTCCGGTGAGACAACGATCGGAAAATTTCCGCTGGAGTGCGTTAAAGTGTTTAACCGGATCGCGCTGAGAATCGAGGCGTCTGGCGGAGCTGGTTTCGCGGAGGGCCGTGTCCTCAAGGGCCCGAAGACGATGATGCTGCGATCCGCAAAAATTCTTGCTGAAGAATTGGGGGATACACCGATACTCGTATTCACACGTACGGGCCGGCTCGGAGAAATTCTATCGTCTTTACGGTGTCAGGTTCCAGTTTACGCCTTCACCGATCGCAGAAATATCTTAAGGCATCTGGTCACACTCTGGGGTATCGAACCCTTCATGATGGATTTCGACGCCGATCCAGAACAAACGATCAAGGATGCGTTCGACCGTTTGCTCGAACGAGGATGGGTAAAAAAGGGACAAACACTTGTCGTCATAACGAACGCACTCGCACATGGTCGCGTGATTGATACCTTGCAGCTCCGCTACGTCGATTGATTTGGCAACAAGCAACGAGAATGAAACTCTGGTCTTCGAATTCGCCTTAATCCTTTGTCTAGACTCCTATACAGGATGAGGTGAATGACGCAGACGACAGAAGCAGGCCTACTCGCGAATTTGCTGTATACGATACTTAGTGAAGCCGTCCTTCATCGCTTCATAGGGATCGATCGCTGCCTGGGTAAACGACTCATACCGATACACGAGCGCCGGCGAATCGGTCAAAACATCCGTGGTCCAAAACAAAATACGATCAGTCGAGCTGTCCAACACCGTCCATGGAGTATTGGTTACATCCGGAATACGATCAGCCAACCGCCCGACAAGGTCACGTGCATTGGAAGGTCCAAGAAAGGGGATAACGATGTAAAACCCCTCACCTATTCCCCAGGCACCGAAGGCCTGCCCGATGTCCTCAATCGGAGGATTTAGATTTGGAAAATCATTCGAAGCTTTGTGAAAACCAGCCACTCCAAGCGTTGTATTCACGAGAAACTTGCCTGTTTCTTGAAATGCCCCCTCAACCTTGCCCTGGAGTATGTTGCCGGTAAGCCGAACCGGGTATTTGATGTTATCAAAGAAATTGGAGAATCCTCGCTCAAGGGGATCCGGAGTTATCGCGCTATACCCTTTGGAGACCGGAGCCAAGAGCTTCTTGTAGACATAATCGTTGAAGCCGAACATCGCTCGATTGAAGCCCTCAATCGGATCTGCAATTGTCTCAGCAGCGACCCTATCGTCGTCTTCAAAAAGGTCTTCCACCGACAAAAAATCATCTTGGCCTACAAGCGACTCGTTCAACAACCACAGTACTACAGCTCCGACAAAAAAAGGATGTTTCAGCAGTAGTGATGTCATCAGAGAGCGTCTAGCTTCGCTTCGAGTTGATCAATAAGCTCATCCCCATTTTTCTTCTGAAAATGAGCGTCAAATTGTTTTCGGTAATTACTGACCAGACTCACGCCTTCGACGATTAGGTCATACACCTGCCAGCCAGATTCCAGCTTAGCCAATCGGTAGGTAAGGTTAATATTAGTGTTTTCCAACGATAATACTGAAGCGATCTCGATTTTGTTGGTCGAAAGCTCCAACGGTTTTTCAAAGGCCACTGTCGGTTTCCTGCCGGCTGTAAATTCACGCGTGTAGGAATGGATCAACAAATCGGTAGCCAGCGTCACAATCTGATTTTGCTGATCCGGCGAAAGCTTCTCCCAGTTTCTTCCTAAGGTCCGTCTGATAATCACATCAAAAGAAAAACTCTGATCCAACACCGAAAGCACTTCCGCCCGCTTCGTTTCCAAACTCTCAGAATCATCCACCTTATAGAGAACTTCGATAACAGCCTCGATTGTCTTTTTGAGTTGCACTTCTGGCAGCTCAGCAGACTGGAGAACAGCAACCGGTAACGAGAGTGCGGTAAACAACAAGAACGTCTTTAGTGTAGATTTTGAGAGCATACGTAAATGAGTCGCTAGAAAGCAGCAAAACTTACCGATTGGAATAGTATTGTTTGATTTTCGCAAATTCGTGACGGGTATTTCAGTTAATTATCTCCAGAATCATCCTCGATACTACCGAACGCAAAGCGACTGATGAGGCTCTCAATATCCACGGCTGACTCAGTATCCACGATCACCTCTCCAGGCTCAAGCTGAAGTCCTGACCCACCGGGATTGAGACTCAAAAATTTGTCGCCAATCAACCCAGTTGTCTTGATCGATGCGATGGTATCATCATCCAACACAAGATCCGTCGGAAGTTTGAGCTCAACCATCGCGACCATCTGCTCTTTGTTGAGTGTGATAGCACCGACCGTTCCAACTTTGACACCCGCGATCCGCACAGAGCTTCCTTCGTTCAATCCACCAGCATCTAAAAATCGGGCAGAGAGTGTGTAATGACCCCCCGCCCATCGGTTACTTCCCACTTGCAAAGCAAGAAATAGAATGGCGGCCAATCCAAGCAGGATAAAGGCGCCCACAGTCAATTCTAGTTGTTTGGAATTCATGTAAAATTCAGGCGAGTTGAGGATTTATAAAGGAATTGAGTCCAGCCGGAGGTTCGTCGAGCAGCTTCTGGGGAGTTCCCCGATAAACGATCTTACCGTGATCCAGCCACGCCACATGATCGGAAATCTCAAATACCTCTGGAACATCGTGACTAACCATAATCACAGTAAACCCAAACTGCTGACGATACTGGCGTATCATATTGAACACACTATACTTCCGCTCAGGATCGAGCCCCGTCGTGGGCTCATCAAATAAAATTATTTCCGGGTGGGTGATCAAGGCCCGCGCCAGTGCCACCCGCTTTTGCATACCTCCCGAAATTTCTGCCGGGTATTTCTTTGACGCGCCGATCAGGTCCAGCTTATCCAGCATCTCATTAACCCGAGTCGCCAACACGTTTCTGGAAACTGCCTCGCGCTCCCGTACCGGTAAAGCTACGTTATCAAAGACAGTCATCGAATCGAACAACGCGTTTTGTTGAAACAGATAGCTGCAATGAGGAACAGGGTCGCTATTATCGAGGGAAATCTTTCCTGAGTCTGCAACGAGTAAACCAGCGATACATTTTAGAAATACCGATTTCCCGGTTCCACTCCTCCCGATCAAGGTCATGTGGTCGCCCAAAGGGATATCAAGATCAATAGCATCCAATACTACCTGAGTTCCAAACGACTTGGATAATCCACGTATCAATAGTTTGGATGCACTCATGTCTGAAGCAGGAAAGAAGTTATAACGTAATCGGCCGCCAGAATCACAATACTCGAATACACCACCGCACGCGTAGTCGTCTGCGAGACGCCACGTGCCCCGGGGACATCCGAAAGCTTGTGCGTAAAATAGCCATTGAAGGAACAGACGGCGGTCGTAAGAAATCCGAAAGCCAAAGCCTTGATAAAGCCGTCTCGCACATGCGTGAATGTCACTTCATCATACAAGCGATTCCAGTAGGCTCCTGCATCAACTCCCAAAAGTTCGACTCCCGTAAGATGCCCACCCAGGATCGCGACCCAATCAAAACACGCGGTCAAAATAGGAAAACAGATAATCGCTGCCCAGAGGCGTGGTGAGACAAGAAAGCCCAATGACTCGATTCTCATAGTTCCCAGCGCGTCGATCTGCTCTGCATTGCGCTGAATACCAAGCTCCGCAGAGAGAGCAGAACCGGCCTGACCCACAATCATGATGGCGGTAAAGACAGGACCGATCTCTAGAATCGTGGTCAACGCCACTGCCTGCCCCAAGAGTGTCTCCGAACTAAAACGCGACAATACATAATAGAGCTGCAGGCCCAACACCAACCCCGTAAACAATCCGACGATCAAGATAATAGGAACGCACCGCACCCCAATTTCGTAAACGGCACGAATCAGCTTCTCGACACGATACCGCTGTCCGAAAATACCCAACAGGGAATGGACCGTAAACAAGGTCAATTGACCCAGCTCAGCCACAGCGCCTATTCCGCATCTACCCAGCTTTCTAATCATGTAGTCGTTTCATCTTGATGTTTACCGTTAAAATGAAGCCAAGTTCCCCCTTGTCCAAGTAATTGTTGCGGGATTCATAATCTTACCGACCAACAAATCTCAAACAAAACATTGAGATTCACGATTTCCCGCCCACCTTAATAGAAGCTCATGTCACCATTTTCGACAAAAATGACGCGAACCGACCCCAAGGAGTTGATGTTCGTGATGCTCATACCGATTTGTTTACTCGCCTTCGTTGTATTACTCTACCTCCGCGATAATCCGGGAGCAGCATTTAGGAATTATCAAAAGTCTCTCTCTACGGGCAATTGGGATCGAGTGATCGAACTGTCCGACCAAACAACCACCGATTATCTGGAGAGTCTGGAAAACTGGATTTGGAACGGTGGACGGAAGGATGTGGAGCAACTCGAACCCTTTCAGCAATTTCTGGTGTTCACAACCCGCTGTTATATGATCGAAAACCAACGCGCGTCGATCACCCAGGAACAACTACTGGGTACCTGGCTTAACGCGTTGCAGCTTGATGGCACGATCCGAAAGACTGCCGTGCGGAATCGCTACAATTTCGGCGAGAAATCAATCGGACAGCTTTATCTGAAAGCGTCTAACCGCTCAACCCCACTCAAAATTCATTTTATCAAAGAATCAAAATGGAGGATTCAATCTATCAACCTACTGAAGGAGGCCTATCTCGAGGCTTCATTGGTCGGAAACGATGAACTCTTACGGTCCGCCAATCGTGGCTACTTTGAACAAGGACATCGACGAGAGTATCTCAAGCCACTGAAATTTCAGTCAGTGAATTAGCTCAGCCGACGCGGTTCATGAATCGCTCGGCCTCCTTCCAGTTCTCCAAATCATCGACGTCGGACATTTCAGGAAGTATCCAATGGCTCAGACCTTTGCTCCGGCAGATCTTGACCGTTTCTGCGAACACCGTCTCCGAACCCCAGTGGATCCCTTCAAATAATTCCGGTCGGTTCTGATTCATCCCAATTAAGTAATAGCCACCATCAACAGCGGGCCCTATCACCACATCATTGCTATCAAGTGCTATAAACGATTTCTCAATAGTCTCCTGATCAACAAATGGGCAGTCACCTCCCATGAATATAAGTTTATTCGCCCCACTCGCGAACTCCGTTTCCATTCCATTCGTTAATCGAGCCCCCAATCCATCACCTAACTGGGCAATGTATCGGTAGTCTTTTCCCAACCAGACCATCATCGGATCCAAACTTTCAGCGGCGTAGTGGATATGTATCGATCCATTTTTCCCCATACGCCCTAACAGAAACTCAACCATACGCCTGTAAGCCAACAGCGCAGACGCCTCCCCCAGTGACTTCGCCAAGCGCGTTTTCACCATTCCGAGGACTGGCGCTTTGAGAAATAGAGCAACGGCGTTCATCAGAATATGATCTGCTATCAGACGTGATAGTCTCAAGGTCTATTCCATCGAAAATAACCCGCTCAATCGGAAGCAAGTTTCACAACAAGGTTTTCGTACGTTTCATATCACCTACTTCTTACGAAATAACAGTTTTCGTTCCGAAGAGATTCATTCGTGCAAATCGATTTCCGTAGGTATTTTTAAAAGCGATAGCCGGGCTTTCGAGGTTGATAAACTAAATAGCAGGCACCTACTCTCATAATTCCCTCAACAAAACTCCTGAATCGAGTCATTCATGCCTGGACAAACCACCTACCCTATAGAAGTAACGATTGATGAGACTACGGTAGATGAGCTAATCATTACAGCCGGTGGAATCCTGAGTATAAGAGGTTGGTCAGCGCTAGCAGTCGGTAGATTTCCGGATATAACGCTAACGGCAAACAAGACAGTCATAAGTCCCGTCGAAATCTACGGCCTTCACCGTCAAGACGTCGTCGACGTTGTGGATACCATCGATAATCCGTTTTGTGGGTTCGCCTTCGACTACCTACTTAAGGGAACGTTTCAGGACGCTATGATTTCCATCAAACTCGGCGATCAGCCCATCTGGGAAGCGCCGCTGACCCAGCAATTCGACTATCCAGACTACGACCATTTCTTTTTCGACACGAACCTGAAAAAGAAAACCGACATTTACGGCTACGGCCCCCCCTCACAATACCATCAATCCGGAAGTTCTTTCATTGATCGACATCCATATAAAAGCAGACGATCACGTGCTGGATTTCGGATGCGGCACTGGGAAGTACGTAATACACCTCCAAAATCGTGGGGTGAAAGTGACTGGCTTGGATTTAAACTCTCCCGAAATCGAGGAAGCTCTTCGCGACGAAGCCAAGGGATGTGTGACTCTCTACAACGGTGAACTCCCACTTCCATTTCCAGAGAATCACTTTGACGTTGTGATGACTACCGAGGTCCTTGAGCACATTGAAGATGCTGCTTTGATTCTAGCAGAGCTCAAACGTATCACTAAACGCACTTTCTTGATGACAGTCCCGGATGGCAGTGGCGTTCCTCGTTGCCATAGCGATAACGTAATCCCCTGGCATTTCCTGGAGGAAACTCACGTCAATTTTTTCACCCAAAAAGCACTGACCACCCTTCTCGAGCCACATTGGGAGGCTGTTCAAATATACAAATTTGGCATCACGGAGTTACCCAACTCTTTCTTTGCGAACAATCTCGCCTGTGTGTGCGAAATCCCGCAATGAAAGACGCTTAGTCCAACTGCAAAATATAACCGTGAAGGTAGCCGCTCTCTGGCATATTAAGTAATACAGGATGGTCTTTCGCCTGGTAGGTGGTCTCCAAAATCCGAACCGAGCGTCGGGCATCAGATGCGGCATCGGCTAACATTTGCTTGAACAACTCTTGAGAAATAGCCTGTGAGCAGGTGTAGGTGGCGAGTATGCCTCCCTTGTTCAAGCTCTTCATCGCACGCAGGTTGATCTCCTTGTAGCCCTTTAAGGCGCCATCGACCTGGCCCTGAGTTCTGGCGAATGGCGGCGGATCCAACACGACCAAATCGAAGTTCGAGTCCCTGTTCTCCGTGAAAAAATCGAATACATTGGCCTGCTTGAACTCAACAGTCAGTTCATTTGCGTTGGCGTTCTCTTGCGCAGCCTGAATCGCAGTATCAGAACTATCGATACCCAACACAGACTCAGCTCCCGCTTTGGCACACTGAAGCGCGAAGGCTCCCTGGTTACAAAAGGCATCTAAAACCGTTCTGCCGGACGCATAGGATGCGACTAGCGCATGCTGCTCCCGTTGGTCCAAATAAAACCCTGTTTTCTGTCCTTCCAATAAATCGAGCTTATAGCGAATGCCTCCAATAGTGACTTCAAAGGGCTCGAGTTTCTTGTCTTCAAACGTACTGACATAAGTTTCCAGACCTTCGAGTTTACGAACCGAAGCATCGTTTCGAAACACCACCACCTCGGCACCCGTCAGTTCTTGCAAATGAGTGGCTATGGCTGGAAGGCGCATATCAATCGCAAACGTCAGCGCCTGTATTACCAGCACTTTCCCGAATTGATCTACCACTAGCCCTGGCAAAGAATCAGACTCAGACCACACCAGCCGCCGACACTCATCATCCGCTCTGCGAGCTACCGCTTTGGAAAGCGCCTCCCGAATAAAGGACATGCTGAACGCCGTCTTCTCCCATGAGTAACGGCGCCAGACGATCTTGGACTGCTCGTTGTAAATCCCGCTGCCAAGAATGTGCTTGCGGGAATCCCTCAATAAAACGGTCTTACCGTTTTCTTCAGCCGGCAGGAGCTCCTGCACCTCACCCGCAAATACCCAGGGATGACCATTCATTGCACGGCTACGTGACCGTGGCTTTAAAAATAAAGATTTCATAGGCTTACTTGAGTCGTGAGTAAAGATAGACGGCTAATGCCGCCATCAAAAGGTTGGGAGTCCACGCCGCAAAAACCGGCGACAAATGCCCCTGTTCTCCCAGCATGACTACAAGCCTTATGACAATATAATAGGAGAAAAACAAACTGGTCGACTTGGAGACACCGACCATCGGGTTGGTCCGAACGCCTGAAACCGAATACGGAACTGCAAGCCCCACAATAATAAAGCAAATAACTGTCCCCGCTAAGACAGAATGGTAGCGTACCCGAAATGGTACCGCCTTCGGATTATCCTCTTCATCCCCGTAATAATCCAATATTGTTCGCAACTCAAATAATGATAGGTCTTTTGGCCGCTTATCCAAGGTAAGTAGGAGCCTCGGGTTTTCAACCAACCCTTCCAGCTCGAACAGTTTGAAAGGTTTGGAGGTAATTAAATCGCCACTTTCGATTTCGAATCCCAATTCACGACCCTCGAGAAATCGCCAAGTATTGTCGTTATCATTATAAAAACATTCCCTGGCCTGGATCTTGGTATACTCTTGATGCCATTGGTTGAGCATGGAAACCGTCACGCCATATCCCCGATAGGTGTTCTTGTTGAAGCGGTTCATGAACCAGATACGGCCATCCTGTGGATTGTTAAAAGCCACATTATAAATCAGGCCTGCTTCCCGAACCTGTTTGGTCTCGAGTTCGAAGTTGTACTCCGCATCTTCCCAAAGCTGTCGGGCGGACTCCACCGCCCAGGGAACGATCTTGGCGTTCAAATACAGAAGCACGGCCGAAAGACACAATCCGGCGACCCAGAGAGACCGCGTAATCTGCCAAAAGCTAACGCCACACGATCTCAGCGCTACAATCTCATTATTCGCGTGCAGATTACTGAGGCTAAACAAGAGCGATACCAAGAACGCTATCGGCAGAATCTGGGGTAGCAACGTTGGTAGAATGATAACGTAGTAGTAAAGGATATCCACTGTGGGAACCCGGAAGTCCAATAGATCTCCCAGATTGTCATACATGTCGAAAATCATCAAAAGCCCAAGCGTTGCCCCCAAGGCCAACATGAATGCTCTCAACCATTCCCAAAATATATACCGATCAATTTGGTTCACAGTGGCCTATTCCAAGTGAGGTAAAGAAGCGCATCAAGGGATTTGTGCTTTAATTATTAAAGATCGACGGATAGGGTCTTCACTTACTTCTAATACTCTCTTCATACATGGCTATTACAGAATCTTGGAATTCACGCT
Organism: uncultured Opitutales bacterium; assembly: GCA_937920335.1. GTDB lineage: Bacteria > Verrucomicrobiota > Verrucomicrobiia > Opitutales > UBA2995 > UBA2995. Next base: position 9,458 of record CALGUT010000639.1, on the reverse strand, counting down.
TGGGTGTCATTCTCGCAGTGTCCGGCAGCGCGGTGGGCTTGGGAAATTTTCTTCGATTTCCCGGACAAGTCGCTCAGTACGGAGGCGGCGCGTTCATGTTGGCCTACTTCATTTCTTTCCTCATCATCGGTTTGCCAATCTGTTGGGCAGAATGGACGATGGGGCGGTCCGGCGGTCAACACGGCTTCAATTCCAGCCCTGGGATTCTCCAGGCGATCATCAAGCATCCAGCCGGTAAGTACCTCGGCGTTATTGGCGTCCTCGTGCCCCTTATCATCTACCTTTATTACGTATACATAGAGGCGTGGTGCCTCGGCTACTCACTGAACTTCATCCGCGGCTCGATGGAATTCAGTTCGATCGACGAATCCACTAATTTTTGGGCTACGTTTATTGGCGCAGGAGCAGATGGAAGCGCTCTCGGCTTTGGAATAAGCGAAGTAGGTGGTTTTTTGATATTCTGCTTCGCACTTAACTTTTTCCTCATCTACCGAGGGCTTTCCAAGGGAATCGAGTTCTTCTGCACTTACGCGATGCCCGCGCTTATTGTAATTGCGGTGGTCATTTTAATCCGGGTCCTAACGTTAGGTGCACCCGATGACTCTAGACCCGATCGCAATATTATCAACGGATTGGGTTATTTGTGGAACCCGACCAAAGTGGTCCTCCAGGAACGCCCCGCTGCTGACGCACCTTGGGAAACCGTAACGGAGATCGTTAGTCCTGTGGCCTTGGCCACTCGAGAAGCCGAAGCCGCTGCGAGCTCGAATCTTCAGGTCATAGAAATCGGGATATTCGAGCAGATGCGCCGACCCGGACTATGGTTAGCTGCAGCTGGTCAGATATTCTTCTCTCTATCCGTCGGATTCGGCGTCATCATCACCTACGCCAGTTATTTAAAGAAATCGGATGACATTGTGCTAAGTGGATTGAGCGCAACCAGCGCAAATGAATTTTGTGAGGTGTCTCTGGGGGGCCTCATAACTATTCCAGCCGCCTACGCGTTTATAGGTATCGCTGGCGTCGCCGGCATGGGAACCTTCGATCTCGGGTTTAAGGTCCTGCCGATGGTGTTTTCCAACATGCCGTTTGGGAATTTATTCGGATTCCTCTTTTTCTTTCTGCTATTCCTCGCAGCTGTAACCAGTTCTCTTTCCATGCTCCAGCCGGTGATTGCCTTTCTAGAAGAAAGTCTCGGTATCAACCGTAAGGCCTCCGTTTCGATTCTCGGTTTGATTACCGCAATCGGTAGTCTCTTCGTCGTATACTTCAGCGCGGATGTTAAGGCTTTGGATACTCTGGATTTCTGGATTGGAACATTCATGCTATACATCCTGGCAACGATACAAATCATTATCTTTGGATGGATAATCGGAATCGACGAAGGGTTCCGGCAGGCACATCAGGGAGCATCGATGAAGATTCCCAACATCTACCGTGTGCTGATGAAATACGTAACTCCTGCGTTCCTTTTGATTATTATTTCCTTCTTTGTAATGGAAAATATGCTCGGCTGGACCCCATGGGGCGGGGAGAGCGAAGTCTCTTCTTACGTAACCGACTTGGTGGGTGGAGAAGGAAAAGAACCTAATACCGTGGCGAGAATGAGCGTTGGCTTGATTGCGATCGTTTTCATCTTCCTCACGATTATCACAGCTTCATCATCACGGTTTAAGAATTTTCTAAATAGAGAGGGCGCGCAATGACAGTCGGAGGTTGGTTAGTAATGATCGTTTCAGTAGGAACCGTTACAGGTCTTTTTGCCTGGTGTATCTACAAAGTAATGACCGAGAAGAAAATAGAGGACCATCATATCCACGGTCTGGATATTGATACCCCAGATCAACCGCACCGCTAGGCGCGCGCGCTCAAGTAATCGATCAAGACCTGAGGATCTGCGAATGAGTCAAAGACTCGGGTGGGTTCGTGGGCTTCCAATTCCGCAACCGAATGGTGCCCCGTAGCTACGGCAATGGTATGCGCCCCTATGTGCTTCCCACATTCGATGTCCTTTGGAGTATCTCCAATCACATACACTTGCTCCGGTGACCACTCTGGGTGCAGATGTTCACGAGCAAGGTCCAACGCATGTCGGCTCAAATCATTTCGCTGATCGCTGTGGTCTGCAAAAGCTCCAAATCGAAAGTAGTGATCCACTCCCAGATAGCCCAACTTGATATCCGAACCTCGACTGACATTCCCGGTCAATAATGCCTGATACACACTGTCGTTACCGTGAAAATGCTCCAAGAGTTCCCGCGTGCCTTCAATCGCACGCGCATGGGTTTTGTCCAACATCTCCGGAAGATGACTCAAGTAACGATCAATCAACACCTGCGCTTCACCACGGATAACGGTTCGGCCAGCCTTTTCCAACAACGCATAAGCAATCGCATAATCAGTCGCTCCAGGCCAATCGATGGAGGAGATCGGGATTGCATAGCCAAAATGTTCCAAGGTCGCCCGATCGAATGCCTGCGGTCCTGCTCCCTTCGCCGAAAGAAGTGTTCCATCAATATCCCAGAGTATTAGAATTCCGTTTAAATCCGCCATAGTTTCTAAAGGGATGATGAGAGCCTTATTTCGTTAGCAGCTGTTTGATTAGGCATCACCTCAATCAAAGTACCTTCGACCACATCACCGACTACCTGGTCCAGACGAACCCGTGCGATTTCGTTTCGTAGATTCAACTCCGAGTTCAACAAGACTCTTATGTAGTTGTCGGTATAACCCGGCCAGATTCCGTCCTTGGGGTCTTCAAACAAAACGGTCATCTCTCGACCAATATGCGCTGCGTAATAATCATACCGCTTCGACTCACTCAATCGTCGGAGTTTGGCGCTTCGTAACTGTTTTTCCGATACGCTCACTCGATCAACCATACGCGCTGCCGGGGTAGTCTCTCGCTCTGAAAAGGCAAAGACATGGCAATACGAGAACGGATGGTTCATAAAGGTGTGACAGGTTTCTTCAAACTCTCTATCACCCTCTGTTGGGTAACCGACCAGGATGTCCGTTCCCAAATACAGGTCGTCTACGGAGTCATGTGCCAAGTACAAAAAATCCAAATAGTCCTTCAAGTTATACTTCCGACGCATAGATTGAAGTACCGCATCTGCCCCTGCCTGCAGCGGTATATGCAAGAATGGCAGCAACGCATGGCGCGGATCGTTCATCCTCGGGAACAGTTCTGTCGGGATCGTCGTTGGCTCGATTGAGCTGATTCGAATCCGCTCAATTCCATCAATCGCATTCAAGCTATCTAAAACCGTTAACAGATCGCCATCCCGACTCTCAAAGGTCCCGATATTGACGCCCGTCAATACGAGTTCTTTGACACCGCGCTCAGCCATTTGCTTTGCCTCGTCCAACAAATTCTCAAGATCACGAGACCGTGCGGGCCCCCGCGCTTTGGGGATAATACAGAAAGAACACACAAAACTACAGCCATCTTGAATCTTTAGATTCGCGCGCTTTGGATAGGGGCGATCACCCACAAAATCGATCGTAAAGTCATCCTTGGTAATACGATCACGAATGATCACCGGCTTCTCATTTTTGCCAAGCTGAACGTAATCGAGAACGTGCATCTTCTCGCGATTTCCCATTATCAAATCAACCCCGGGAATCTCAGCAACTTCCTTATACCCAATCTGCGAGTAACAACCGATGACTGCCACAAACGCATTCGGATTCTTTCGCACGTAACTACGAATCACATTACGGCATTTTGCATCCGCCAAGCTCGTGACCGTACACGTATTAATAATCGCCAAGTCAGATGGCTCACCAAATGGTACCGTTTCGTAGCCCTCCGCCTGAAGTCGATCACGAAGAAGGAGTGACTCGGACTGATTCAATCGGCACCCAAGCGTATGAACAGAGGCTCGTTTTAAACTGCGTTGCGCGGAAACCATTGGTGAAAAAAAGACGCTCTTTTGAGATATTTTATAAAGGCTATGCGCAAGACAAAAACAATGAGGTAGCCCAGTAACCATTCCCCCATCAAACCATTCAAACTTTTTTCCTCAGACGCCAACGATACAAGGTCGTAGGATGGATGCCCATACGAGCAGCCACCCAGCCAAAGTCATTATCGCTCTGCTCCAACAACAACTTCGCGTGTTTATAACGGTCTTTTTTGTTCGGAGGAGCACCATTAAGATACTTGGAAATATCATCTCTAGCCAAAGCCGATTCCGCTTCGGACTGAGGCCCAACTTGATAAGAGATATCTGGAGCAATTCCGGTTACTGGAGGTTGGACAACTTGAGGAGGAGTTGCGGGAGGAATACCTGCTGAAGCCACAGGCGATTGGGGTGGAGAAACGGTATCACGAGACGACCTTGGCGGCTCCCACCAATTTGCCAGTAAAGTCTGGCCATTGTTCAAAATGACCAGCCGGTCGATCGCTTGCTTCAACTCTCTGGCATTCCCTGGCCAGGAATGGGTTTGAAATTTGTTAATCAAAGCAGGCTCAATCGTTTCGAAGTTCTTCCCAAAACGTTCACCACTCATTTTCAGGAATGCCTGCGCCAATATAGGAATATCTTCCAATCGAGCCCGAAGAGGAGGGATATTTAGAATCACTTCCGATATTCGGTAGTACAGGTCAGCCCGAAAGTTACCGTTTGAAACTTCCACCTCCAGGTCACGGTTGGTCGCTGTAACAACCCGGATATCAACCGAGTACTCCTCGTTACTTCCCAAACGACGGGCCTTTCTAGTCTCCAAGAACCGCAACAACTTTGGCTGAAGCATTATATCCAACTCGCCAATCTCATCGAGAAAGAGTGTCCCACCATCCGCCTCTTGGATCAGGCCGTTTTTCGCTTTGACTGCTCCCGTGTAGGCCCCCTTCTCTACTCCGAAAAGCTCAGATTCTAAGAGGTCTTTTGGAATAGCGGCACAATTAACCGCAATAAATGCCTTACGATCAGAAGCTTTGTGAATCGCCTCCGCCCCCCGTTCCTTGCCCACGCCCGATTCACCCATGATCAGGACCGAAGCATTAGTCGGCCCGATGATCGATGCACTCTGTTTCAGGCTTTGAATCGCCGCTGATCCTCCGATCAAATCGTCGTCCTGCGTCCCAGATATTCCTCCATACAACTGCCACCATAGATCCTGGGATCCTACGGCCTCATGAATCGCACCCGTCCAACGATCATCTGTATCCTTCAGGTCAACCACGTCAAATGCGCCGTCGCGAACGTTCGTAATGATGCTCTCCGTGGTCAGTCGATTACCTACGACAATGTAATAGCGATTGGCGCCGGCCAAGCGGCCTCTTACCTCTGACCATAAAGACGTGTGCGTAAACTCCGAAGGCACCATATAGATCAGATCGGTAGACTCACCATCCAAGTTTCGGATATGGTCTAAGTCTTCAATATAGGGAGTGATACCGATCACCGCTAAACGAGCTTGGTAATCGGCAGCGTTATACCCCTCAAGAAGCGTTACGTGCATGACAAAGAGTAATTAGAAAAAGCAATGCAATTGCAAGATTCGACGATAGGCGCTGGGGTTAGCAGCTGTCCATCAACAACTTAACTAGTAGGACTTTGCAAACACCACGCGCTGCTTACTTGGCTTCCCCGTGAATATACACGTGCCTGGCTCAGGACTATCAGTTTGCGGTATGCAGCGAACCGTTACCTTTAATTCAGACTGGATTTTCTCCTCTAATTCTGGCTCGCCCGAGTAATGAGCCATCACAAATCCGCCATGAATCTCTGGCTGGTCAGGATTCTTCGGCGTAAAAAAGTCATAGAACTCCTCTTTCGAATCGATCGTCACCGTATTCGATTCTCTGAAATCGCGGGCTCTCTCAAGGATACTGTCCTGAATAGCATCTAGCGTATCAATAAACCCATCAATGAACTCCTGTCGGCTAATTCCCTTACGCCCTTTGGGACCCAGATCACGGCGACCGAAGAACACCGAGCCAGATTCCATATCGCGTGGACCCACTTCGATCCAGGTCGGTATCCCTTTTTTGATCCAGGACCACATTTTTTCCCCACCTCGTATGTCGCGGTTATCGATTTCAACCCATATACGACGGCCATGATAGGTCTTACTTTCGATCTCCTGTTTGATGTCTCTGCAGTAGTTCAAAATGGCCTCCTCATCAGCGTCCTTTCTCAGAATCGGCAAAATAACCAAGTGAGACGGGGCAATCTTCGGCGGGATCACCATTCCATCGTCATCCGCGTGAGTCATAACCAATCCTCCGATAAGCCGTGTAGAAACTCCCCACGAAGTCGTCCAAGCCAGTGTTCTTTCGCCTGACTCATCCAGGAAATCAATATTCGAGGCCTTCGAAAAATTTTGTCCCAGAAAATGCGACGTACCCGCCTGCAAGGCTTTCTTGTCCTGCATCATCGCTTCAATGCAGTAGGTGTTTACGGCACCAGGAAAACGCTCACCTTCCGTTTTTTCACCTTTTATTACAGGCACGGCCATCCAGTTTTCCGCAAAGTCTGCGTAGACATCCAGCATCTTTAGCGTTTCTTCTACTGCTTCTTCCTCAGTCGCATGAGCGGTGTGTCCCTCTTGCCAGAGAAACTCGGTTGTCCGCAAAAACAGTCTCGTACGCATCTCCCAACGAACCACATTCGCCCATTGATTGATTAACAACGGTAGGTCCCGGTAAGACTGAATCCACTTGGCAAACGTCTCTCCGATAATCGTTTCGGATGTGGGTCTCACTATAAGCGGCTCGTCCAATTCGCCCGCTGGAACAAGCTTACCTCCCTCGCCCATCTCCAGACGGTGGTGGGTCACCACAGCGCATTCTTTGGCAAACCCATCCACGTGAGCAGCCTCCTTCTCAAGGTAACTGATGGGAATAAACAATGGGAAATAAGCGTTCTTGTGCCCAGTCGCCTTGAACATGTCGTCCAACTCTCGCTGAATATTTTCCCAGATAGCATAGCCCCACGGCTTGATCACCATGCAGCCGCGAACCGGCGAACTCTCGGCTAGCTCAGCAGCTCGAACGACTTGCTGATACCACTCAGGATAATCTTGATCACGCGTTGGTGTAATGGCGGTTCTTTCCTGTTTACTCATCTCGTGTTAAAAACGTTTAAAAAATGGAAAGGCTCAGTGAACCCGTGTGGACATAGACTGCAAGACAAGGATTGACTGAATTTAAACCCCAAAGCCAATCCTCTTTGATTGACACGAACTTAATTGGAAACCTTTGTAACCCATTTTTTTCAAAGAACCCGTTACAACGTAACAGAAGACCCTTAGAATCCTTTCTAAATGATAAAACCAATCCCTCGTTCAATGAACCTATCACAAGATAACGCAGTCTCCATTCCCGTCGACGAGTTTGACGATACTTTTGCGACCATAGAAGAAATTCTAGCACACAAATCAGATCCCAATGACTTGGTAGTTGAAGATCCATTCCTTTCTAGCAGTTCGGTCAAGGTGGACCTCCGCAAACACCTACAAAGTCTTTATGAGCGCATGTCTGAGATCAAGGCGACCATGACTGCCGGTACCCAAATGGTAACGATTGAGTTCAACTAGCGCTCGGATCCATAACTAATTTCCTCAGGCCGGCTTGAAATAGTCGGCCTTTTTGTTTACAAAATTTATCGACCTAGCGCTTAAAAGTCACAACCCTAGCGTTGCATACTTAACCCCAAGTTTACCCCATGCGCTTCTACTATCTACAAATCTCGATTATCCTAGCATTGCTGGGACTCGCTGCCTGCAGCCAATCATCAACCTCTAAATCCAACAAATCGCCCCAAGTGATCGACTTGTTCGATGGTTCCACTCTGACCGGGTGGCAAAACTTCGGAGGCGGAAAATTTTACGTCGAGGATGGCATGATCGTTGGCGAGGCGGCCCTCGGCTTTCCAAATAGCTTTCTTGCCACTGAAAAGCTCTACGACAACTTTGAACTCGAAGTCGAATTCAAGGTCGATCCTCTGCTCAATTCTGGCATTCAGATCCGAAGTAACGTATACCCCGAAGAAACCACTACCGTCAGATGGGGAGGCACTTTCAATGATGACGGCTCCAAGAACGTGCTGGACAAGGTCTGGGAGAAAGGCCGTTTCTGGGGTTACCAGATTGAGATTGATCCGACAGAGCGCGCCTGGAGTGGTACCCTCTACGAAGAAGGTGGTCGTGGTTTCCTCCACACCCCAGGCGAAGATGAAGCAGCCATGAAAGCTTTTAAAACCGAGGACTGGAACCACTTTCGTATCATTGCCAATGGCGACCATTTTCAAACATGGCTGAATGGTGTACCCGTAGCAGACGTTCATGACAGTCTCACCGCAACCGGTCATATAGCCTTACAGCTTCACGGCATCGGTAAGAGTACCGCAAAGATCGGCCAGAAAGTTCGCTGGAAAGACCTGAAACTCAAAGAGCTATAGTTGTCCCTATTCGAATAGGAACGTCGCAGCGTCAGTAGTATTCACTCGCTACCAAGCGAGACTCTCACATCGGTATACAGAGTCGCCTCTGCCGGCGGAGCGCTGAAAAAGGATCCCTGAATAGGGTTCACGCTTTCGGCAACCACCGCATGAGCGACAGGCACATAGGCACTATCACAAAAAATTCCGTTTGTCGGATCAATACCCCTCCACCCAGCTCCTGGCAAAAAGACCTCGGCCCAGGCATGCATGTCCCCACCGCTGCCTCCATATCTTCCCGGATCAAAATTGTAACCGCTGACAAACCGGGCGGCCAGACCCAAGGTCCGAGCACATTCAATAAACAGCATGGCAAAATCCCGGCAGGTACCAGATCCTCGAAAAAGTGTGGTACGGGCAGATTGAATCCCCGCCTCTTCTCGCCGTTTGTAGACAAGGTTTCGGCTGACCATTTGGTTGAGTTCGGAAAGCCAGGGGACCGTTTCCTCCGTCCGCACAATATGCTTTTTATCCATCCACTCTTTCAGAAGAAGTTGAACATCCTTTTCGGGCGGAGTCAGATAGATCGAAAGATTGAATTGGTGTAAGGGTTCGTAGCTGAATGGGAAAGTGGTGGCATAGTCACGGATAAGAAAATCAAACGGCGAGGTGTCCGTAGTGGAAACGTCGCACTCCGAGCAGATCTTAAGAGAAGTTGTGGTTTCAGAAAATTGCGCACTCGCCGGTAGATTATCGAAATCATCGCGCATCCAATCCACGTGAGCTTCCGGCTCAAATCGAAACGTGAAATTTTTTATTTGGAGTAATGGATTCTCCCGGGGACGTAAATAGAGTAGGTGCGGCATAATCTGCACCTCGCGATTATAATCGTAGCGTGTGGTGTGAGATATCTTCAGGTTCATACGCAGATCTCCAAGTCTGGAGGGACCTCACAAGGCATCGGTAAAAAAGGGTTTCTGCTCACTTCATGAAGCTGACTGTAATTTAAAGAGTTCTACTGGGAATTTAGTGGGTAGAGGTGGAAACTAGAATGATTGCCATGGC
>CALGUT010000638.1 GCA_937920335.1 uncultured Opitutales bacterium | reverse complement strand
TCCTTGATCATTTTTCGTTATGGCACAGGCATTGAATGACTTTGAAGGCGTGCTTCTGATTGATAAGCCTACGGGTATAACGTCTCACGACGTAGTCGATCGGGTTCGCAGAAAGCTCAAAATGAAACGAGTGGGGCACGCTGGAACATTGGATCCGCTAGCGACCGGCTTACTGATTATTCTCGTGGGAAAGGCGACTAAGCTGTCTTCCAGGTTGATGAGCCTCGATAAAGAGTATGAAGGGACCGTCGAATTCGGTAAGACGTCAAATTCTTATGATATTGATGGAGAGATTGTGGATACACGGGAAGTTCCTGATTCTATAACTGCTGAAATGATTCAGGAGCAGATGAGTACTTTTGTCGGGGACCAGTATCAAACACCTCCTATGTTTTCCGCTGTGAAGATAAAGGGTGTTCCGCTTTACAAGCATGCTCGGAAAGGAAAGGAAGTTCCGAGGGAACCACGGTTTATTCGGGTGTCAAAGTATGCCTTGAATTCCTGGAATAGTCCTTTGGGAGAGTTTTATGTGTATTGTACAAAGGGGACCTATATTCGCAGTTTGGTTCATGATGTTGGTCAAAAGTTGGGCTGCGGGGGTATGCTGGTTCAGTTACGTCGGATTGCATCCAATAACTTATCGATTCAGGATGCAGTGACCTTGGAGGATTTTGAAAACGAGCCGCTTTCCGAAATCAGTAAATTCTTGATACCCGGCTACAAGGCTTTAGCTCCAGGGGCTGAGGTGTAAGATTCGTGTCGAACCAGAACCCAATCCGGTTTTACCACTTGGAAGAAGTATCGCTTCCGGATAGGCCTCTACACCTTGCGGTGGGAATGTTTGATGGTGTTCATTTGGGGCATCAGGCTGTCATCGAAACGGCCACGCAATCGGCACATGCGTCGACCGGTGTTTGCGGGGTGCTTACTTTCTGGCCTCATCCGAGTCGGCTTTTCAATCCATCAGATCCGGTGATGATGATCATGCCGCCTGATATTAAGGCAGGCGCACTTGGGGGGCACGATGTAGATTATATTATTGAGCAGCCGTTCGATATGGGTTTTGCGTCGATCGAAGCGATTGATTTGGTGGCTTATCTGAAACGCTGTTTGCCAAGCCTTAGTTCTATACATGTGGGTTCGAACTGGCGCTTTGGTAGTAAGAGGTTGGGAGATATTCCGATGCTCGTTGAGCTTGGGCGTAAAGCTGGAGTGCATGTAATACATGTTGAACGCGTCAATTACGATGGTGAGCCGATCAGCAGTACTCGTATTCGTAAACACCTTACAGTTGGCGAAATGGAAGAAGCTAATGCGCTTCTAGGTGATATATACTTTTCCGTAGCTGAGGCTGAGGGTGGAAAACAATTGGGGACGAAAATGGGGTTCCCTACATTAAACCTACCTTGGTCAGCTGAACTTAAACCACCGTTTGGGGTCTATTGCGTTGAGGTTGAAGGCTTGGTAGGCGGTGTTGTCGTCCGTAAGAAGGGAGTGGCGAATTTTGGTGTTCGCCCCACCGTTGAAGTGACTGATATCCCGGTCCTTGAGGTGCATCTGTTGGAAGACTGTCCATTTACCACAGGAGATCCATTGAAGGTTCGGTGGTATAAGTTTCTTCGGTCTGAGATGAAGTTCGATGGAGTCGAGTCCTTGAAGATGCAAATCAATAAGGACGTTAGGTCAGCAAGATCCTATTGGAAGCTCTAGCTGTTTGACTCCGCTCGTTCGGGAGTGTTCATGCTAGCTTCTTCTTCGCCGCTATTGATGATAACCCGGAAGTTTTCTTTTTTGATATCTTCGAGGCTATCCCAGTCGAACGATTTAGAATCATTCAGTTGTTTGATGATCGCCTGCACATTCTCAGGAAGTGATTTAAGTGTTTCTTCATCCGGTTGATCGCCTTCATAGAGAGTGGATTCTCCTTCACTGATGTGGAAGTGTTTTTTCCCGTCAACCGTTTCTACTTTAGCGGTGAGACCATCTTTTATTATGGATATCTTATGGGGGCCGCGACCGACTGACGTTATGCGCTTACTACCGTCGTCCTCTTCTCGTTCGATAATAATCTCCGGAATGAATTGCAGGGCGCGATTACCCATTTCAGCCGCGCGCTCGGAAAACTCTTCGATTTTCTTTTGAAAATCCTCGGAATCAAAGTCAAAGTTCCACTCACCGGGAGAAGGAAAAGGAGAGGGGTTTGAGTTTGGGGATCCTCGTTGCCAGCGATTATTTCGGGTCATTTCCTTTTCGCCCAATTCTACATTTAGGCTAAGTTCGGCTGCCTTACGCAGGACTACTACCTTTACCGTTTCACCAGCATTTTTGGACCTTATCAGAGTGCTGAGTTGGTCTTGGTTGATGATTATCTGATCATCTACTTTCAGAAGCACATCAAATTCCCGGAGTCCAGCTCTTGCCGCACCCGAGTCTTTGGCTACGTGGTCTATGATGAGACCTACTCCTTCAGGAACATCAATGTGATTTCTCAGCGCCTTGCTCACGCGACTAGTCTCTATCCCTAAGAACGTCATATGTTCGACGTTCGATTCTTCAACATTTTCATCCTTAGATTGAGCGGATAAATTGCTTGGGATAATGGCATTCATAGAAATGCAGACCAAAGCTATTAGACTAACAAATTTACTTTTCATAATGTTGGGTCGGTTGGGAATTAAAGTAGGGTAAGGGGGACGAAGAGGATTTCTTCTCTAGGAATTTCCATGGTAAATATGCTGCCATCAATTTCGTTAATCATCGTTACGGTATCAACAAACTGATATCGAAGTTTGCGAACGGGTTCGTTGTTAGCGGTTAGAACGACGCCTTCGTCAAGTGCTTCGAGAAGGTGCTGCTCAGCTTTGAAGGACTGGAAGTTCGCCGATTCAGGTGAAGGTTCAGAGGGCTCCGTAGACGCAACTTTGGGGGCTTCGATCGTCGACTGGGGAGAGGATAACTTAAATGCCAGTAGCACACAGGCGGCGGTAGCGAGTGCGATGATCGGCCAGATCTTCAGGATGGATCTTGTCTTGTTTATCTCCGGTTGATCCAGGCCGATTGCTATCTTCTGTTTTAATGTTTCGTTCGGTTGAACCGGTTGAAAGGCCGCCAGTTCTTTTTCGAGTTCTTCGTCGGGCAAGTTCATATGAGTCTTGGTAAAATTTCTTTCTTTAGGTGTTCGAGGGCGTAACGATAGCGCGACGCAGCAGTATTTGCGGAAATTTCGAGAGTTTCTGAGATCTCTTGAAATGTGAGTTCTCCCCAGATTTTAAGAACAAGCACCTCTTGCTGATCGTGTGAAAGATTCCGTACCTTGGCTTCGAGCATAGCCGCACGTTCGTTCTGTTCCAATCTACGCTGAAACCAATCCGAATCGGTATCTCTTTCTTCGTAGATGGTGGTCTCTCTGACTTTTCTCCGAGTTGTGGAACGTGCGTGGTCGATTGCAATAGTTCGGACTGCTGAGTAGAGCAGTGACTTAGAAATGGGATTATTAGGAGCATAGGTCTTCCAAACTTTGATAAACGCTTCTTGAACTACATCTTCGGCGTCGACCAGGTAACCCGTTTGCTGTCTGGCAAAAAGCAGAAGCGAAGGTCCCCATTCATCGAAGTAGTGTTTCCACTGTGCAGAATCTGAAGCCATTGTTTAATTATACTAATAAAACGGCACCGTAGCGCTGATTTGTCTGAATTACAAAAAAAAGCCCTCTAAAAAGAGAGCTTTTCCTAAAATGTATGAGTGCGCGATATCGTGTGATGATTCGGTTTTAGTTACAACCACATCCTCCACCTCCGATTCCTGCGCCACCGTGGGACGCTTCGCGGGTATAGTAAATGTGCTCAGCCATCGTTGTTTCGAGAGGATCCCGTTCGGTCATCATAGAGTATTGGGCCAGCGCGCCTTTTTCCCATGGTTCAACTGTATCACAGCCCCAGAGTCCGAATGCGACCAGGCTTAGTAGAAGTGTTTTGAGTAAGTTAGCTTTCATGATTATTCAGCGAGTAGTGCGTTAATCTCGTCTCGATAGCTGTTGATGGTTTTTTTGCCATAATAGCCTTTGTGGATAGACCGAATTTTTCCGGTCTTATCGATCATCAATGAGGTTGGCATTGTCTCTATAGCGGCTGCGCTTACCAACTTTTTTTCTGTGTCATGCACCAGCGGAAAACTCACGCCTGATTTTTCGAAAAATTTGTTATGGGCCTTCGCAGTTGAATCCACTCCGACGCCTAGAATAACGAATCCCTTATCTTTAAGTTCCTGATAAAGTTCATCCATCTTGGGGAATGAGGCTTTGCAAGGAGCGCACCAGGAAGCCCAAAAGTCTATCAGAACTACTTTTCCTTCCAAGTCTGGCATTTCGCCGACTAAGCCGAATTCTGATAAGTCAGGAAGGGCGTCAGACTCAGAAAACTTTGCCTGCAATTCTGAGGCTAACATTAAGAAAGTCAGGAGTGAAAAAATAGAGATTCTAGATCCCTGTAACCATGTATTGATGTATCGCATACGAGTCTAAGCGTTTGAATTCAGTGTGTATACAGCCTTCTGCTCCGAAGAACGTATTAATAAGTTCCATGCCTTCAACCTCTCCGAGTAAACAGGCTGCGGTGGCGAGGATACCCGCTTCCGTACAAGTTCGGGAAACGATCGAAGTGTGACGTACCTTGTTGGCGATGGGGTAACCTTTTCGGTGGTCAACCATGTGACCGTAGCGTTTCCCATCGATCTCGAAGAAACGTCGATAATCTCCTGAGCTGGCGACGCATAAATCGGTCAATGCCAGGCTTCCCCAGCAGGTGCCCGGATTCCCAGGGTCTTCGATACCGATGTGCCAATGGCTATACTGGGGTGGTTTGCCCAAGGCTGCAATGTCGCCTCCAAAATTTATTAAAATATTCGTGATGCCGAAGTCCCGTGCAATGAGGGCTACTCGATCAACCGCGTATTCTTTGCCGATACCTCCCAGGTCAAGCCCCATGCCTTTTTCGGAGAGGCGGATTTTGCCCGGTTCGCGTTCTACCTTGTTCCAACCAACCAGGTTCTTAGCGGTATTGATTTCAGCCTGCTCAGGTATACGAGGTGTTTCCGCTTTGTAATCCCAAAGCTTCATGACGGGAAGACTTGTAGGATCGAATAATCCCTGAGTAATAAAGTGAAACTGGTCACAAAGATCAAAGAGGGCTTCGGCCTCCGCATCGATATCGACCCACGTCTCACCAGCTGCTCGATTGATCGTGCTAAGAAGGCTGTCTTCCTTGAACCGCGAATACGTACTTTCAAAGTCTTTAACCCAGGTAATGGCCGATTCCTTAAAATGCCCAGCCAGTTTGGTGTCGCTACTGCGAAATTGTATCTCACAGGGACAGCCCAAGGCTTTAAAGCGGATCTTGAAGAGACCTTTTTTAAGGTCACTCGTCGAAACGCTTTCGATTCCCAGTTGGGAAGACTGTTGTCTTAGAACCACCAGCGTCCTCCTATCGTAAAAACATCTGCATCACTATACGCGCTAGGGTGCGTATTACCATCAAGACCACTCATTTCATAGCGATTGAATTTCGCATTGAACTCGAGGTCATCGGTTATAAACCAAATCAACTTCAAGCCGTAGGTGTGAGTCTCCAATTTGGAGAGCCTATGGTCTGATGAGTAATAGGGACCTGTGCCTCTTAGGCCGCGATCTGGTATGATACCGGTTTGGTCCAGGTCATAGAAGTAGAAGTCGGCTGCAGACTGTTTGTAGTAACGGTAAATCGGCTTAATGATGACTTTTTCTGAGAGCTTTTGAAACCACTCCAATGTGAAGGTATGGGAGTCGATTCCAGCGTCGTCTGAAAAGTAACGGTAGGAAGCCTGCATACTTGCGTTTAGTTTATCAAAGTCGCGGATTACCTCCGAGAAAAAGATCCATTTTTCGCGCGAACGAGGTCTGTTTTCAGGAAAAAATATCGGCAGGAAAAAATCGGGTAGAATCTCAACGCTCTTGAGGACTCCTTTATAAGGATCGGACAGGTAGC
>CALGUT010000637.1 GCA_937920335.1 uncultured Opitutales bacterium | reverse complement strand
TGGAAGACGTTCTCGTTCGAGGAGTCGCAGTAGATAAGAGTCAAACGTTGATCGTGGTGAGTGATCTCCCGGATGAGCCAGGAACCGCGGCAAAGCTTTTTTCCGCTCTGGCTGAAGCCAACGTGCTTGTGGATATGATCGTTCAGAACATTGGCCGGGAAGGAAAAGCGAATATGACGTTTACCATTCCCAAGGACGATACACTGAAAGCAGAGGGCGTTGTGAATCGAGTCTTCAAGGAGTTGGGAGGTTCTCTCACTTCTTCAACTGATATTGCGAAGTTGTCGGTCGTAGGAGTCGGAATGCGGAGTCACTCGGGCGTCGCCGCGTCATTATTTGAAACTCTGGCTGAGGGTGGTATCAATATTCAGCTCATCGGTACGTCCGAAATAAAGATTTCAGTCGCGATTGATTTGGAGCATGCCGATTTGGGAGCTCAATTGGCTCATAAGGCGTTTGGTCTGGATCGGGCTTGAGGATGAAGTTTGTCAGCACACGAGGCCTGTCGGAGGCGGTAAGTTTTTCGGAAGCAGTTGCAATCGGACTAGCGCCTGATGGTGGACTGTATGTCCCGGAAGCAATGCCTGATCTTTCGAGTGACCTTCTCAGTTGGAAGGACCTCAATTATGAAGAGACCTGTTTCGAGTTTTTCAAACACTTTGCTACGGACATCGATTCTGAGATTTTGAGGGGGTTGATTGAGAAATCCTATTCAGGTTTTACGCATGCTGATCGAGCTCCGTTGAAGCAGTTGGACAACGAGTTTTGGGTGTTGGAACTTTTCCATGGACCCACGCTCGCATTTAAGGACTTTGCTCTCCAATTATTAGGTAATCTCTACGAGCACCAAATTCAGACAACGGGGAAGGGTATAAATGTGCTGGGTGCCACGTCGGGTGACACGGGCGCTGCCGCAATCCATGGGTTGCTTGGGAAGTCCGGGGTAAATATATTTATTCTCTATCCAGACGGAAGGGTTGCGCCTTTACAGGAGCGTCAGATGACCTGCACGGAGGCTGACAATGTCTTTCCTTTGGCGATCGAAGGAAGTTTTGATGATACCCAGCGCGTGCTGAAAGAGATCTTTGCAGATCAGAACTTCCGTACTGGTTTTAATCTTTCTGCCGTAAATTCAATCAACCTGGCCCGCGTATTGGCTCAGTGTGTCTATTATATCTATTCCTTTTGGAAACTTCCGGAGAGTAGTAGAGAAAGCGTTGAGTTCGTAGTACCTACAGGAAACTTTGGTAATGTGCTGGCCGGTTGGATGGTGCAGCAGATGGGCTTGCCCATTCGATCATTCCGGGTCGCTACGAATCAGAACGACATCCTTCATAGGCTATTTTCATCGGGAAACTACCAAGTCTCATCAGTTGAGCCCAGTTTGGCTCCTTCAATGGATATTCAGGTCGCGTCGAATTTTGAGCGGTTTTTGTACTTCGCTGAAAATTCAGACGCGGAAAAGGTCAGAGAAATCATGGGCTCCTTCAAGGATTCAGGCGCGTATCAGTTTTCTGATTTTGATCGCAGTTCTTTTTCAAGTAGCCGAACAGATGACAGAGAGATTGAAACGATCATCAAAGTTGTTTTCGAAAAATACGGATATATCGCCGATCCACATACTGCTTGTGGGATGACAGACGTATTGAGTGGAGACATGAGTCCTCAGGTGGTTTTGGCGACTGCGCATCCAGCGAAGTTTCCAGATACCATCGAAAAATGCCTCGGAGTTGTGCCTAAGCACCCAAGCCTGGAAATTTTGAAGTCGAGAAACGTCGTCAAACATAAGATTGCATCCGTTAAGGATGCCGTGGAATCCTTTATTGAGAAGCACAGTTAGCCAGAAACCGGTTCAGATTTATGAGTAAAGAAACCCCTGTTCTAATTTATGACACAACCTTGAGAGATGGTACTCAGGGGGAAGGCATTTCGTTTTCAGCGACTGACAAAATTCTTATTACCCAGAAATTGGATCAATTTGGTGTCGATTACATAGAAGGTGGATGGCCAGGGTCCAATCCGCGAGACATGGCTTTCTTTGAGGATGTGAAGTCGGTAAAACTAAAGCACGCAAAGGTGGCAGCATTTGGTTCAACTCGGCGCGCGAATCTCAAGGCAGAAGAAGATCCACAGTTAAAGCTTCTTTTGGATGCCCATACAGAGGTGGTTACCATTTTTGGTAAGACCTGGTTGTTGCACGTAACGGACGTAATAAGGACGACCGCAGAGGAAAATCTGTCAATGATCGCAGATTCCGTGCGCTTTCTCAGGGATGCAGGCCGGGAAGTCATTTATGATGCGGAGCACTTTTATGATGGTTACGTGGACAATCCCGAATATGCCCTACAAACCCTGAAGGCCGCCGTAGAGGGTGGAGCTCAGTACTTAGTGCTTTGTGACACGAATGGTGGAAAGTTGGTTTCTGAAGTGGAAGCGATTACGAAAACTGTGGTTGAGAAATTCCCGAATTGTCCGGTAGGAGTGCATTGTCATAATGATTCTGGCGTAGGAGTTGCAGTGAGTTTGGCGGGTATCGAAGTGGGCGCCACTATGGTCCAGGGTACGATGAATGGCTATGGCGAAAGGAATGGTAACGCGAATTTGACTACGATCATTCCCAATCTTGTACTTAAAATGGACCGTGACATGAATTGCAGGGAGCGGTTAAACGAGCTTCGTGACTTATCGCTTTACATTGATGACCTCGCGAACGTGAGATCGGATAATCGCGCTCCGTTTGTTGGTTCGTCATCGTTTGCCCATAAAGGAGGGGTGCATGCCAATGCTGCGCTCAAAGTCGCCAGAAGCTACGAGCATATACGCCCTGAAGAGGTTGGTAATAGGCAGCGGATCCTAATTTCGGATATGTCGGGTCGGAGTAGTTTAATGATGAAGGCCAAGGAGCTGGGGATGGATGTCGAAGAGAAATCTCCCGAAATGAAGGCTTTTTTAGATCAGTTAAAAGACCTCGAGCATAAGGGGTACGAGTATGAGGCTGCTGATGCGTCCTTTAAGCTACTCTTGTCTAAGTTTTTGAATCACCATACGCCTTTCTTTTCCTTGGACGGTTACCGCGTGATCGAAGGGCGTCGAGATGACAATCAATCAGTTGTTTCAGAGGCGACGGTGAAAGTTGACGTGAAAGGAGTTGTTCATCATTGCGTTGCAGAGTCGACCGGCCCGGTTAGCGCTCTTTACAAGGCTATCAAGTTTGCGTTGGCGGGGGATTATCCGGCGATCAATGAAGTTGAACTGCGGGATTTTAAGGTGCGGATACTAGAGTCGGAAAATGGAGTAGATGCTCAGACTCGTGTGTTTATAGAGTCCAGTGATGGTCAGGATATCTGGGGAACCGTGGGAGCCAGTGACAATATTGTAGCGGCTAGTCTAGAAGCACTATTGGATGCCGCCGAATATAAGCTTTTGAAAGATGAGCTTGGAACTTCGAAGTAAATTTTTAGTCAAGAAGTTTCAGTTCTGACGAAGGAGTCGTAATTGAGGCAATTTAGTCGCCAGTCTGGTTTAAATTTATCAGTCTTTGAAAAAAAAACGTTCAGAGTTCAGTCCCACAAAATAATTGCCGAAAAGGCTTAAACTGTTGCATATTACCAAGAGTAACCGTATATCTGTAGAAATTATGAGATTAGCTAATCTATCCCGCATGCCCCTCCTTGCACTTTTGGCAGGGTTAACGTCTGTGAATTCATTTGGAATCGAGGCGACCACGAATCCTGTGGGAGTCATTCAGGTGACTGCACTCGGTAATTCTGATACGTTGATATCGATACCTTTGAAACAACCTGCTGTATTCAACGGCGTTATTGCTGAGGTTGGAGCGACGACGATCACCGCTGAAGGTTCTCCTGGATGGGGTGCCGACGATTGGGCAAGCGGTTTTTACGCGTTTGTAAGAAGCGGAGATATCGAGGGTGCCTACGGTGAGATCACTGGCAATTCCGCTAACGCGATCACGATTGATGTAGGAGATGGATCCCTACTGGTCGATGGGCCTGCAGTAGCTGACAGTTTTTCAATCCATCCTTACCTTACACTTGATACCCTTTTTCCGAGTGGTTCTGGAGTTCATGCCTCAGCTTCAGCAGGATCCAGAGATTCAGAGGTATTTATTCCTGCAGTAGACATCGGAATTAATAATGCATCGGAAGCCACTTATTATTTCTCGAATGATGCGTGGCGGAAAGTCGGAGCTCCCTTGGATCAGGATTTTGGTTCCGCTGTTTTAGCTCCTGATTCGTATTTTATTCTCCGGAATAATATCGCAGCCAGCACGGTTGTTACATTCACAGGTGAAGTGGTTATGGGAGGTTTAACGCTTCCAGTTGTCCTTGGAGATTCAGAGAAACAGGATAATCCGATTGGGCTTCAGCGTCCGATTGAGATGACGCTCAATGAGTCTGGACTGGCTTCAGCTTTCGAGACTGGAGATGAGCTATTGATCTGGGATAATAGCGTAGCGCAGCAAAATAGACTTTCAAGCACAGCGACTGTTTACTCGTGGGACGGAGCGAAATGGATAAAGGATGGAGTTGATGCAGATGTTGGTGACGACCCGATTTTTACCCCAGGTCTCGGTTTTATCGTTCGTAAAGCCTCCGGAGGAAACCTCGAAGAAATCGATTGGGGCAATCTTCCTAACTACGGAAATTAAATCTCATTACATTCAATATCAACTCGCAGGTGATAATTAGCCCCCAATGACAAATTTTATGAGCAACAAGAAATTAAGATTAAGCCTACTGTCCGTTCTCGGACTGGCGCTCTCTCTCGGCCAGCTTTCTGGGTCAGTTACAATCAATGTTACTGCTGAAAAGCTGAAGGATCCAGGCGGAGTAGAGATGGCAGTGACTGGAGTCTTGGCCTTGGTAGCAGATACCGGAACTGAAGGGTTTTCTGGGCCAAGCGGCACCTTGCTCGAGGGAGATGATTATCTTGTCGGAGCATGGGACATCGCGTCTGGCGGAGGAAACACGCCAGGAACGTTTTTGGGAAGCACTGGTGCTGTAGCTCTTTCGGGAGATTGGGCACAGGACGACCCTCTCGCGGTTTATTTCTTTCCTACCTTGGCTTTGACCGATCCACCGGCTTCTGCGGAAGCAGTTCCTTATGGTATGTTTCGAATTGAGTCCGGAACGCCAGATGGGACAGATCCATGGGTGACTCCGGAGGATGGAACGACCGCTCATGATTTGGTCTTTGCGACTACTGATGCTACGGTTCTTTTCCCTACTGGTGGAAGTTCATCTGCTGACGATGGAATCGCCGGTTTGGTAACTCCTGGAACCGCTCCAGCGACTCCAACCGGAGTGGCGGGTGTTGCGGACGGACCTGGAAAGATTATCGTTTCATGGACTGATGCTTCTAGCGATGAAGACGGTTTCCGTATTGAAAGAAAGACGGGTGCCGATGGCGCTTGGGGTCTTGTTGGAGAAGTAGCTGCTGGAGTTTCAGGGTTCGATGACACGACTGGTATCGCATCCGGAGCGTCTTATTTTTACCGTGTGCTTGCTACACGAGGCCCTTCCTGGTCTTTATACAGCGACGAATCAGCTGAAGTAACGTCTTCTGCGGCTACGGCTCGTTTCACTAATCTGTCAACCCGTGCATTGGTCGGGACTGGCGACGAAATTCTTATCGCTTCTTTTGAAGTGAAGGGTGGCCCACTTAGAATTTACGCTCGTGTTGCGGGACCTGATTTAGAAGCAGCGGGTATCCCTAATTTCTTGGCTGATCCTACGATGCAGTTGTTCAAGATTGGAAATAACACTCCCATAAAGGAGAATGATAATTGGAGAGATGACGAAGCTGAGTTGGCTCCGATTACCGATATCAATTTTCAACCAGCTTTTGAAGTCGACCCGGCTCTTGTAGCTAATCTGACAGAAGACGGTTTATATTCAGTCGTGGTAAGAGGAGTTGGTGATACGACCGGTTTCGCCAATGTTGAAGTATATGAGTTCGCGGATCCTGCTGAACCAGCTTCTGGGAAACTAACTAACCTATCTGTTAGGGCAGCGGTTGGAACCGGTGACGAAATTCTTATCGCTTCTTTCCAGGTCACTGGAGAGGTGCCTCAACGTATCTACTCTAGAGTTGCCGGTCCCGATTTAGAAA